>NZ_AUTN01000078.1:0-61383 GCF_000497955.1 Pseudoalteromonas sp. TAE56 | reverse complement strand
CCTGCCATTAGGCTGGGTTGTTCAACCACTAAAGGGTAAAAGTCGTTACGACACGCACTAAATACAATCACTGTTTTAGAGGTTGCTAAGCGCTCAATAACCGATAAAAAATGGCTGCGTGTTTCGCTACTAAATATAGGTGAAGAAAGTAGTACTTCTAAGCGATCAATAAATAAAAATAACTGTGGTGTTTTAAGTTGTGTAGAGGCTTTGCTAAGTGCAACTTGTATGGCGTTAATTACGCCATCGATTGCCAATTCTAGCTGTTCTGCAAGTGTTTGCGCGCTTAATCCTTCAAACACAGGCTGGGCGTTTATATCCCAATCAAGCAGTACGGAAGCTAAATCTAGAAAAAGTCTATTTTTATGAACATCTGCAAAGTCGAGTTGACTATAAGAAATAACCCCAATGCCATTATAGCCTCGCTCATCAAGTAATTTAGGCAATATACCCGCATTAACAAGTGATGATTTACCCGTGCCACTAGGACCGAGTATTAAGCAAAATGCACGACCAAATTTAACTTGGCTCGATATTCTATTGAGTAACGTTTCTATAGATTGATTACGGCCAAAAAATAGGTGTGTATCACTTGGATTGTAGGCGCTTAATCCTAAAAAAGGAGAGCCACCTTGCCATGTGTTTTCAGTTGTTTTTATGTCTTCAGCTAAAGGAAACTCAAGTTTTGCAATAACGCGGTAACCACGCTTTCGAATAGTTTCTATGTAGGTGGGCTCACTTGCTTTGTCTCCAAGGGTTTTTCGTAACTGCGTAATTATTTTATGCAGCGGGTTATCGCCTATCTCAACATTTTTCCAGCATTGATCTAATAGCTCGTCACTCGTAACAATTTCGCCTTTTTGTAAGCACAGATGGACTAATACATCCATGGCTTTTGGTTCTAACTGTTTAGTTTTTTCTGCACGCTGAAGAGTATTTGACTGGGGATTGACTTGCCAATCACCTAAATAAAAAGGGCTGCGATTCATAATGGCTCATTATTGTTATTATGTAATTAAAGCGAGTGATTTGCCGACTTTTTTAACCAAGTCTTTATATTACAGATAAAATAACAAACAGATAAAGCGTTTTTACGCAGTAAAAGTGGTTTATTGATGTGGGTAATTCAATATTGAGTTACCCACTGAGTTTTATGACTCTATATCGCTTTTATTTATGGTAACTACGCGTTGAGGGAATGGGATTTCAATATCCGCATTATTAATTGCTTTATAAACACCACCGTTAATAGCCAACTTGGTTTCGATAATTTTAGTTGTAGGTACCCAATACCTGTAACTAATAGTTACGCCGCTATCAGCAAAGCGTTCAATACCCACTTGTGATAATGGATTTTGCGCGACTAATTCATGGGCTTTAAGTACGTCTTCAATAAGGCTAATCGCGTTATCAGAGCAAGCACTATAAGCTATGTCTATTTCACCTTTGACCAATGAGTAACTAAATGAGTTATGAAGTATTTCACCTACTATGTGCTTATTTGGAATGGTAATTTCTACTTTTTCTTCATTAATTAAAATGGTGTAGCCAAGCTCAATTGTTTTAACTTGGCCGCTTACATTTTTAACTTCGATAGTATCACCAACAACAAAAGGCCGAGTGGCTATAATGGCTAGACCCGCACCATAGTTAGAAAGCATGCCTTGCAGCGCTAAACCAGCACCTAAAGATGCAGCACCAATGGCTGCTACAAATGGCGTAACGCTGATACCTATTTTGCCAAGTGCAATAATTATAACCATTACAATTAGCAGTACTTTTACCACGCTACTGACAAAGTTAGTAAGCGTAATGTCAACGTTATGGCGGGTCATTAACGCGGCTACAAATTTGGCAAGCTTTTGTGCTATCCACAAACCAATGAGGACGATAAAAATAGCGCCAACAATTTGCATACTGTAGGTAACCATATACTCAGTAAGCATGGTGTAATATTTTTCAAACTGTTCGATTTCAGAACTGATCATAAAGCGCTCTATGTTAGGGCTATGTTGTATTTTTCCAACTATAGCAAAATGTTGACTAAAAATGGATATAACAGCGGCACTATAATTGCTGTTAATAAAGCACTTAGCGCCATTGCAACTGAGGAGTAAGCGCCTACTTTTGGATGCTCAGCAATAGCAGCAGCAGTCCCAATTGCATGACAAGCTGTGCCCATTGCAACACCTTGAGATTCGTGATTAAAAATATTAATGAGTTTAAAAAGCATAAAGCCAAATAAAGCGCCTAGTAAACCAATAAAAATAACTAAAGCCGCAGCAAGAGAGCTAATACCGCCTAATGAGTCGGTAACAATTAAAGATATTGGGGTTGTAACACTGAGAGCGGCAACAGATGCACTTAGCTGCGCAGGCGCATTAAATAGTATGCTTAGTAAAAATGCTACCACGGTTGCATTAACAATCCCTAAACTACATGTTGCGACTATGAGTAATAGGTTTTTTCGTACGTGTGTAAACTGTTGATATAGCGGAAGTGCTAAAGCCACAATCGCGGGCTCTAATAACCAGCTTAGTAATTTACTGTGCGAGGCAAATTGCGTATAAGGCAAATTTAGGTTAATTAGTAATAAAGCGATAATACTAATACTTAAAAATACGGGGTTAGTGAGCGATTTAAATACGCTGTTTTTTATACTTTGGTTTACGGCCCTTAGTGCTAAAAATAATACAATAATGAAAGGAATACTTAGCCACCATAAATTAGGCTGTAGCTCTGATATTGTAGAAAAAGTAAAATTATTCATTATTTTCTTTTCCCTTAAAGTACGCAATTACACTGCTAACAAGCAACAAGGTAGTTATAGGGACTAGCACCACAACTGAGACTAAAAATGCCCAGTGTGATTTTATAAGGCCGAGGTGTTCAATAAATCCCACGCCCGCAGGAATGAAAAATATAGGCATAATATTTAAAATAGGGGAGGCGCATGGTTTTACGTGTTGCTCTTTCACAATACCAGATAAGAGTAAAACTAATAGAATAACCATCGCAAGTAATGGTGCAGGAAAGCTTCCACCAATAAAATGCATAATGAGTTTAGCTAAGGCCAAACATAGTAAAATAATAGCGCTACTGAGCAGATATTTCATCAAAGTGGCTCACAGAAAAGATAAGAGCTTAACTTTAACAAATCAAACTCTATTATGCATTGTGCAATAGTCTACCAGTGCTTTGTATTTGCGTAGGTTATATCCGCTTTTCCTTTTGCTTTAGCAATTGCTTTTTTAGTGTTTGGGTTTAGCAATAAGCGAATTTGGCTGAAGGTTTCTTTAGCGAGTATTTTTCGTTGGTTTGGTTTGTAGCTAAGTTGTGTAACACGTTTAATAGCAGCAAGCGTATCTGGTGAACGCTCAAGTAATGTATCGAGCATGTTTTGCGTTGCTTGCTGGGTATCATCGGTAAGTTTAGTAACCAAACCTAGCTCATTTGCTTGTTGTGCAGTGATTGGGTTTGCGTGGCTTGCAAGCCAAAGTGCTTGGTCGCGTTTAACTAAACCGCTCATCATTACATTCGCTCCCATATCGGGGCACAATCCCCAACGCGCTTCCATAATGGCAAGTTTGGCATCAATATGAACAACTCTGTAATCTGCCCCCAACGCTATTTGCAAACCCCCCCCTAAACAGTTGCCATCAATTTGTGCAATAACGGGCACACTCAGTGACTGCCAGCCTAATACTACTTTTTGCGCTAAATTTTGATTGCCAGGTAACCATTTAAGCAATAATTTCACTATGTTCATTGGTGTAGCCATTACTGCAGATATATCAAGGCCTGCACAAAAATGCTCGCCATCGCCTTTTATTACCACAGCACGAATACTGCGATCTCTTTTTATATTTTTAATGGCTTTGTTTAGCTCTACAAACATTTCAAAGCTTAATGCATTTTGTTTTTTTGCTCTGCTAAGCGTGACAGTTGCAATGCCATTTTGTTTTTCTAGTTTTATCATTACACACTCCTCTGACCTGTTGCTTGAGCTTATGTTGTTATAGGAATTAAGTAAAGTGACGGTATTTCTTAAATAAATGGAATTTATTGCTAAAGCTGTAGTCTTAATAAATTGGTTTTAGATGAGAAAAAGCTAAATAATTAGAACTTGAGATAATAAAATTCTTCACGTTGTTATTTTAAACTTAAATTATAAAAAGTAATCTTTATATTCAATAGGTTAGATAAATTGTTATTTGTTGTTTTAGTTGTATGCTGAATAAAGCATGACTCGGTTACAAAAAAGTCAGTGTTTTAGGCTTTTTTTTATCAAAATGATGATGAGATTTGATAATATAGTCCAACTTAAAAGCTTAAGGTTAAGCACATATGTCGGGTCCACGTTTATATACGGTAGAAGAAGCAACTCACCAAGCTTATGATATTTTTTTAGAGTTAGCGCCAAATAACTTGAGTGAAAAAGATGTTGAAGACTTTAATGAGTTTAGAGAAGACCTAGGCTTCATTGAAGAAGACGAGCCAGATGATCAGTGGCAAGACTTTGTAGCCCTTGAAATAGAGCCAGAGCACTTTATTCAGGTCTTGGTTGGTTTAGAATTTGAAAATGATGATGTTTTGTTTGCTAAAATTTTGATTAGTCGTGATAAAGATGCTCCGTTTTGTCATATTTTATGGAAAGAAACTGAATAAGCAATACTGCTTATTTTTATAATTGTGTGCAGAGAGAGTGTTGTGCGTAAGTATTTATTTTTAATTTTTTTAATAATTAGCTGCCCAAGTTGGGCCGTTGATCCATTTGAAGATTTTCATGAATATGGCAAGCTCTCTGATGAAGAAATTCATGAGTTACACAAAGGTGAAATGTTTTACGGCGATACCGAATTTGGCTTTATTCTAAGCAAAGGTAACACCAATTCGACCAGTTTTAAGCTCAAAGGTAATTTATATCAAGACTTTGAAAAGTGGCGTAACCAATTCAAAATAGACTCTCTTTATAAGCGCGATGAGAACGACGAAAGCGGTGGCACTGATGTGACAGCTAATCGTATTTTTGTATCAGCGCAAGGTAACTATAAAGTAGGTGTTAAAAACTCTTCATTTTTTATTTACGGCGATTACGAAGAAGATGAGTTTAGTGGACTTGATTTTAAAAGTACGGTGGCGACAGGCTACGGTGCGCGTGTATATCAAGGTTCTAAAAACAAAGTAGATATTGATATAGGACCTGGTTTATATCGTTCAGTAGCTGATGAAGATTCGGATGTGAGCGAAGATGAAATCAATAAAACCGGTTATTTAGTACGTGTTGCAATGCAGTGGGAACGTTTGGTTTCTAAGCGTACTCGTTTTAATCAAGATGTGAGTATAGAGCAGTCGCTTTCAGGTCTTAATTCTCGCTTAAAATCGGAAACCGCACTGATAAGCCAAGTGATTGGCGCGGTATCACTCAAATTTACCTATATGTATCGTTATAATTCAAAACCCGAAGATGATAAACTCAAGTTTGACTCAGAGCTGAGTGCTACATTGGTGTACAGCTTTTAAGTATTTATTTAATTTAGAGAATATTATGTATCAGCATAAACAGTATGCGGTGTTTATCTTTTTTGTATTAGCGTGGATAGGCAGTTTTGTAGCGCTTGCATGGAACTTGTTAGGCGCTGATGGACCTTTAATGATATTTACTGGGATTTTAGTGCTGGTGGGCTTTTTGTTCCATGGTCTAACAGTAAAAGTAGATGATAAAAAAATTAGCTGGGCGTTTGGCCCAGGCGTTGCAGGGCAAAGCATTGAGCTTGGCGAAGTAGTAGAAGCTAAGGCAGTTCAAAACTCTTACAGACATGGTATTGGTATGCGAATTACTCACGATGGTTGGGTGTATACAGTATCTGGCTTTAGTGCAATACAGCTAACGCTTAAAGATGGCACTTTGTATCGAGTTGGCACAAACGATCAAAAAGGTTTACTAGCCGCTTTAAAAGAAAAGAATGTATCAATCGCGCTGCCTAGTAAGGCAAAAACTGAAACAGTTAAGCGCAACAATATGATATAAAAAAAGCGCCTTAGGCGCTTTTTTTAATTGGTATAACAGTGTATTAGTGGTCGTGACCACACCCACCTTCACCATGTACATGACCATGAGTAAGTTCTTCTTCGGTTGCATCACGTACTTCTAGTATCTCTACATCAAAGTTAAGTGTTATGCCTGCAAGTGGGTTATTACCATCTACAATAACTTCTTCATCTTGGATATCGATGATCATTACTGATTGGTCACCATCGTCTGTTGATGCACGAAATTGCATGCCGACTTCAATTTCCATACCTTCAAACATCGACTTAGGTACAGCTTGCATTAGGTTATCGTGGCGTTCGCCATAACCTTCATCAGGTTCAACTTTTACGCTAAGTGTGTCGCCTGGTTGTTTGCCTTGCAAAGCATTTTCTAGGCCTGAAATTAAGTAGCCTGTGCCAATGATAAAGTGTAGTGGCTCACCACCGAACGAATTATCAATGCTATTGCCATCATTATCCATTACCGAATAATGCATTTTTACCACTTTGTTTGCCGCAACGATCATAGTCATTCCTATTTATTCATCTTCAAGAGAGTAGGGTAGAGGCAGAATGCTTAGCTCCACCTGAGGTGTGTGTTTTGCACGAAGTACCTGAGTTACATCAGTATCGTTTGGCAACACAACAAGGCCGGTTAATTTTTTTGTTTGTTCATTAAAGCTTTGTGCAATAAGTTTACCCGCACGGCGCCAGTTTTCGCCTAATTGGGTTTCCAAATCAGGCTCTGAAAGTATCCCTTCGCTTTGACCTGAGACTATATACATTGCACGCTTATTTTTACCTAGGTACTTCATGCGAGCCACAGTTTCTTGACCGGTATAACACCCTTTTTTAAAGCTTATACCGCCAATAGCATGTAGGTTTACCATTTGAGGAACATACTCGCCAATTGCATCTGCACTTAACTGAGGTTCACCTGCAAGCATAGATGCTTGTTGCCAAGGAGCTTCGTTATCAAGTGTAGATACGTCATCAGGCATACTAAACTGACTATCAACCATTAATAAAACACGGTTATCAGCTAATTTTAGTGCTTTCCCGTTTTCAAAGTCACACGCGCTCGCATCACCTTCAAAGTTAATATCAAGTTGTGCGAGTACATCCGATAAATCATCACCAATGAGACCAATTAATCGCTTTGTGCATGCACTAATGTCAACTTTTGCAAATACGGCATACTTTTTTAGCTCGGCTAACGATTTTTCTACTTCGTTTTCGCTGCCTGTAAGGTAGTAGCTGTCTTGATAAGAAAATAATTTAAATACGCCCCAAAGTTTACCTTTAGCGCTGCAATGGCCAGCCCACAAATAATTACTGCTGGTTAATTTATTTAGATCTTGAGTGATTTGCCCGTGTAAATAAGATAATTTATCAGCGCCTGAGAGGCTAATAAGTTGATGAGATAACGGACATGCATAAACGCTCGACATAAAAACCTTCTTTGCAATATAAATGAAGTGACATAATAACGCAGTTGTTACGTATGGTACAGACAAGCGCTTATTGGTGCGGGTTTATTGTTTAATAAGAGATTAATAGCTGCTAAATAGGCTTGTGTTTGTTAAACTTAAGTCAATTAAGTATGAGGTTTAAAATGGTTGAAATTCATAGTAAAGCACGTATTCGTTGGGCCTGTCGTCGTGGCATGTTAGAGCTAGATGTTTTGTTTATGCCGTTTGTAGAAGAAGCATACGACTCTTTAAACGCAGAGCAGCAAGCTATCTTTCAGCGTTTGCTCACAGAAGAAGATCCTGATTTATTTGCATGGTTTATGGGCCATCAAGAGTGTAAAGATGAGCAACTAAATAGCATGGTTCAGCTTATCTTAGACCGAGTTCGTGTATAGGTTTACGGTTACAAATAATAAAGCTGACCACAAACCTATTGTGGTCTTTTTTTGTATGCTCGGTTTAATATTATGCCTATTTTTAAGTTCAGTATTAGCCATTATTTTTTGCTTAGTAATGAATGTGACCGCTGGTTTTGTAGTTTGGCAAAAAGTGTTAGCGATTCATCCAACCGATGGCGTTATAATATTAGAGCCTAAGCTATTTAGGTTTGAGGGCGGGAGCTTAAAAATCCAGGGTGAAATTAGTAAAAAAAGCCGCTTTTATGGCAATAGCATTTGGCTGCATATTAAGGGTTTTAGTGACAACCATTGGCTAATAATTTCAGCCAATGGTGTTAACAAACAAAGCTATGCGCGTTTAAAACGTGCTACTTTAAGCGCGATTAGTTGCGCTGAGGAGTCAAAATAGTCGGTGTTGGGTTTTCATTTTGTTCTGGGTAATCAATAGTATAATGTAGGCCTCTGCTTTCTTTTCGCTCCATTGCACTTCTGATAATGAGTTCTGACACTTGTACTAAGTTACGAAGCTCAAGCAAGTTATTACTTACTCTAAAGTTTGCATAATAATCGTGTATTTCTTGCTGTAGCAACTCAACTCTATGCAGTGCACGTTCTAAGCGTTTAGTAGAGCGTACAATACCTACATAATCCCACATAAATAAACGTAGTTCATGCCAGTTATGGGTAATAACTATTTCTTCATCAGAGTTACTAACACGGCTTTCATCCCAATGAGGTAGAGCCATTGGCTCTGGTGCTTGTTCAATTTTACTTAAAATATCTTTAGCTGCGGCGTGGGCAAACACAATACATTCTAATAGAGAATTACTTGCCATACGGTTTGCACCATGTAGGCCTGTGTAAGCGACTTCGCCAACTGCATATAAGTTATCGAGATCAGTTTTACCGTTAAAGTCGGTCATTACGCCACCACAAGTGTAATGTGCAGCAGGTACAACTGGGATTGCTTCTTTTGTTATATCAAGCCCTACACTTAGGCATTTTGCGTAAATAGTAGGAAAGTGCTCAATAATAAAGTCTTTATCTTTGTGGCTAATATCTAAATAAACACAATTAGCACCTAAACGCTTCATTTCAAAATCGATTGCGCGTGCCACTATATCGCGTGGAGCGAGTTCTTCACGGCTGTCAAAGTCTTTCATAAAACGAGTACCATCAGGTCGTTTTAAATAAGCCCCTTCACCGCGCATAGCTTCTGTAATTAAAAAGTTTTGTAGCTCTGGATGATAAAGGCTTGTTGGATGAAATTGATTAAACTCCATATTGGCAACTTTACAGCCAGCTCGCCATGCCATTGCAATGCCATCACCACTTGATACATCCGGGTTAGATGTATACAAATACACTTTGCTCGCGCCACCAGTGGCAAGGGCAACAAATTTAGCTGAAATGGTTTCTACCTTTTTAGCTTTTTTGTTCCACACATACATACCTTCAATATGTGAGCCTGTTTTTCCGGCGCTTTTATCTGTAATTAAATCAATGGCATTGTATTGTTCTAGGAGCGTTATGTTCTTATGAATTTTAACTTGGCTAATAAGTGTGGTCTGCACCGCTTTACCAGTAGCATCGGCTGCATGCAAAATACGACGATGGCTGTGACCGCCTTCACGTGTTAAATGAAAACGCTCTTTTCCTTTGCTATCAAACTCCATATCAAAGGGAACACCTTGGTCGATTAACCACTGTAGGCAATCGTGAGCATTGCTGGCAGTATAATGAACAGCGTCTCTGTCACATAAACCGCCGCCCGCATCGAGTGTATCTTCAACATGAGATTCTATGCTGTCGTTTTGTTTATCAAATACAGCTGCTATACCACCTTGAGCATATAAAGTAGAACCTTCTGTAAGCGCTCCTTTACTGATCACGGTAACGTTACAATAATTAGCGAGAGATAATGCAAGTGATAAGCCTGCTGCGCCGCTACCTATAATAGCGACATCTGCAATGTGATGTTTATTTTGGTTCATGTCAGAGGTACTTTGCGGTTACAATGCTCATATAGAGCAATATTTGTTTTTAATATCTGTAGTTGTACCATATTTGTCATACTACTACGTAGTGATTTTAAAGGCTTAGCGCCGTTATTTATCATCTATTTTATAAAAAAATAATATTAAGCAGAACTTTTTATTCATAAAGAGGTCAGAGTATTTGTGAACAATGACGACAATATGAATAACAAGCAAAAATCAGACATAGGAGTACCGGCTCGAATGAGCGAGCAGGAATTAGATTTAGTGCTAGTAAAAAGGGTCCAGCAAGGAGATAAAAACGCCTTCAACCTATTAGTAAAGAAGTATCAAAACAAAATTGCAGGTTTGATCTCACGTTATGTATCAAACCAAGGCGATATTGCTGATGTAGCACAAGAGGCTTTTATTAAAGCTTACCGTGCACTTCCTAACTTTAGAGGTGACAGCGCCTTTTACACGTGGTTATACCGTATTGCCGTTAATTGTGCTAAAAATTACTTAGTAGCCCAGGGGCGTAAGCCGCCAGCAAATGATATAGACGCCGAAGATGCCGAGTTTTATGATTGTGCAGATTCAATGCGATCTAATGCATCTCCTGAAAACCTACTTTTAAGCGAAGAAGTACGCGCTGTTATTTTTAATACGATTGATAGTTTGCCTGAAGATCTTAAAACCGCAATCACCCTTAGAGAAATTGAAGGGATGAGCTATGAAGAAATAGCAGTGGTAATGGATTGCCCGGTCGGGACTGTGCGTTCGCGTATATTTCGTGCCCGTGAAGCAATAGATAACAAATTAAACCCATTAATAGGCGAGTCTTAGTATGACAAAAGCACACCTTAACAAGTTAGATAACGAAGCGTTATCGGCATTACTTGATGGCGAGCAACATCTGACTGATGCAAAAATTGCAGAGCAAGATGTAACTACGTTTGGCCGTTATGCGTTAATTGGTGATGCGATGCGTGCTCAAAAAAATAATAACGACATACATATTGATATTAGCGATCGCGTTGCATTAGCACTAGAAAGCGAGCCTGTTTATGCTGACTTTAGTCAGTCAAAAACACAGCCTCAAGCAATCACTGAAACGGTACAAGATAGTAAAGTAGTGGCTTTTAATTGGCGCAAGCCAGTTGCTCAACTAGCAATTGCAGCCAGTGTGGCAATGTTTGCTATTGTAGGCGTTAATACGTTACCTCAAAGTAACAACGAGCAACAAAGCGAAATTCCATTACTACAAACCACACCGCTGACAGGTATGGCATCGCCAGTAAGTTACTCATCTGAGCCTGCGCTTGAAAATGCAGAGCAAGGTTTACGTGAATTACAGCAACAACGTATCGGTGCATTAGTTCTTGAGCATCAACGCCAAGCACGAGTTGCGAATTCTTTAGAAACAGCGCAAACTAATACCAAAGCGTCTGAGGAAAAAAACTAATTAAATGAAAGTAATCACTTTTGTTCTGTCGTTGGTAGTAAGCTTTAATGCATTTGCTAACGACACAAATCCTGCCAAAGATTTATTACTAAAAATGGCTAATGCCGTTCACACCCGTAATTTTGACGCTTCGTTTGTGGTTGTCAAAGGTAAAACAATGGAACCCTACCGATGGGTGCATGCTTTACAAGGTGACACAGAACTTGAGCATTTAAGTTTACTTAACGGTGCTGGGCTTGAAATGGTCCGTATTGACAACCAAGTTACTTATTTTGAACCTCAGTCAGAACCATATTCCCTAAAAACAGATTCAATAGCTGGTCCAATCCCTGAAGTACTTTTTAAAGATATAGATCGCTTAAGCGCGCACTATGATTTTGTACTAGGTGGTAAAGGTCGTATTGCAGGGCGTGCTGCACAACTAGTTCGCATAGAATCTAAAGACGAGTATAAATATAATTATTGGATTTGGCTGGATATGGAATCGTCGTTGTTACTAAAAGCCGCTTACGTTAACCACGAAGGTGAAGCTTTAGAGCAGTTACAGCTTACTCATATTAGTGTGACAGAGCAGCCAGCAGGTATGTTACTTGAAGTGCTCAATCGAAACTTTCCAACGCCGTTACCAAACGATGCACTTGTAAATGAAGATAGTACTGCTACTAATTGGCAAATCAGTTGGTTACCAGATGGCTTTGAATTACTAAAATCAGACAGACATAAGCTCGATTTAAATAACGAATTAACAGACTATTACTTGTTCTCTGATGGTTTTGTTGAAATTTCGGTATTTATTCAGCGTCCATTGCCGGGTAAGCGTTTAAGTGGTGCACTAACCTCTGGTGCAACGACAGTATATGTGCATAATGGCGGTAATTTTGATGTATCGGTTGTTGGTAATGTACCGAGTATGACCGCAAAAGCGATTGCTGAGTCAGTTACCCGCGCATTATAAACGATTCGTAAGGATTGTTATGATTGAACAAACCCTCACTGTTGTGGCCCTCGATGGCCACATTGCTCATTTAGAAGCACAACAAAAACAAGCATGTGAAGGCTGCAATGGTCGTTGCGGCTCACAAGTGTTTGGTAAGCTGTTTGGCACTGCAAAAAAAACCTTCCCTTATAAATTTGAATCCTCTGTTGAAGTAGGACAAAAGGTAACCTTGTCACTTGACGATAGTCACGTCGTTAAGCATGCATTTGCGGTATACATGCTTCCGCTCCTTCTAAGTTTGGTTTTTGCACTGATTGCAGCGCAATTGTTTATGGCTTCCGAAGCTTGGCAAATTTTAGCTGCAGCTTTAGGTGGTGTTACTGGCTTTTTTATAGCTAAAACTCGCGTGAGATCGCTAAAGCACGATATAAAAGTTATAAAAATTCACCCAATTAGTATCCCTTTAACTCAAATAGATGGTGATTGACGCCAATTAAATGTAAAATTGCCGTTTTATACCAAAGTAACTTGGAAATACAGGGAATAGTGGTTTTTAAAATTATTTTATCTAGTTGGGTTATTTAAGTTAAGAAAGCATAACTTATTGTTATTTAATAAATAAAATAATTGTAACCGATCTTAAAAAGCGTGAGTGAAGTCTGTAATTTACAAGCTGAGCTTATGGCATCCTAAAGTAAGTATTTTCAAGTCACTTAGGTATTCATATTTAGTCCATTAAAATAGAAGTATAGAATCCAGTTTATGAAGCATATCCGTAATTTTTCGATCATCGCCCATATTGACCATGGTAAATCGACCCTTTCAGATCGTTTGATCCAAGTTTGTGGCGGTTTAACCGACCGTGAAATGCAAAAACAAGTTTTGGATTCAATGGATATTGAGCGCGAACGTGGTATTACCATTAAAGCGCAAAGTGTAACGTTGAATTACAAAGCGAACGATGGTGAAACTTATCAACTTAATTTCATCGATACTCCAGGGCACGTTGATTTTACGTATGAAGTATCGCGTTCTTTAGCCGCATGTGAAGGTGCGCTACTCGTTGTTGATGCAGGCCAAGGCGTTGAAGCACAAACATTAGCTAACTGTTACACCGCTATTGAAATGGAATTAGAAGTAATTCCAGTACTTAACAAAATCGATTTACCGCAAGCAGATCCTTTGCGCGTTGCAGAAGAAATTGAAGAAATTATTGGTATTGATGCCCTTGATGCAGTGCAATGTAGCGCTAAAACGGGTGTAGGTATTGCCGAAGTACTCGAAATGATTGTTAGAGATGTTCCACCGCCAGTAGGCGACAAAGACGCACCTTTACAAGCGCTTATTATCGATTCTTGGTTTGACCCATACCAAGGTGTTGTATCACTTGTGCGTATTAAACACGGTGAGTTACGCACAGGCGACAAAATAAAAATAATGTCGAACGAGCATATACATACAGCTGACCAAGTAGGTGTGTTTACACCTAAGCAAACTAATACCGGTATTTTAAGAACAGGTGAAGTAGGCTTTGTTATTGCTGGCATTAAAGAGATACATGGTGCACCAGTTGGCGATACTATTACTCATCAAAAAAATGCTGCTCCACTTCGTTTACCTGGTTTTCAAAAAATTAAGCCACAGGTTTATGCAGGTATGTTTCCAATTGCATCAGATGAGTATGAATCGTTCCGTGATGCACTTAATAAATTAAGCTTAAACGATGCGTCGTTATTCTTTGAACCAGAGAATTCAACTGCACTAGGTTTTGGTTTCCGCTGTGGCTTTTTAGGTATGCTACACATGGAAATCATTCAAGAGCGTTTAGAGCGTGAATACGATATTGATTTAATTACAACGGCACCTACGGTAATCTATGAGATAGTTACTAAAGAAGGTACATTCCAGATTGATAACCCGTCTGATTTACCTGCAGTAAACGATATTTTAGAAATTCGTGAGCCGATTGTTGAAGCTAATATTTTGGTACCACAAGAATACTTAGGTAATGTTATTACTTTGTGTATTGAAAAACGCGGTAGCCAAACAAAAATGACTTATCACGGAAAGCAAGTAGCTGTTACGTACGAGCTACCTATGGCTGAAGTGGTAATGGACTTTTTTGATAAATTAAAATCAACAAGCCGTGGTTTTGCATCGCTTGATTATAACTTTAAACACTTTCAAACATCAGATATGGTGCGTGTTGATATTTTAATCAATAGTGAGCGTGTTGATGCACTTGCGATTATTGTTCATAGAGATGGTGCGCAGTCTCGTGGTCGCCAGTTAGCTGATGCATTAAAAGAGCTTATTCCACGTCAAATGTTTGATATTGCGATTCAAGCAGCGATTGGACAACACGTTATTGCACGTACTACGGTAAAACAGTTACGTAAAAACGTAATTGCTAAGTGTTACGGTGGCGATGTGAGTCGTAAGAAAAAGCTACTTAAAAAGCAAAAAGATGGTAAAAAACGTATGAAGCAAGTAGGTAATGTTGAAGTGCCTCAAGAAGCGTTTTTAGCTATTTTAAAAGTTGGTAAATAAAAACAAAGGATTATAAATGGCTGGTTATTTTTCAGTTTTATTGGTGCTATTAACCTTAGGCTCAGGCTTAATATGGTTAATAGATCACTTAATGTATGCACCTAAAAGACAGGAGCGTTTAGCGATAGCGCAAACGTCTGCTGGAGCTCCGTTAGATGAAGAAACTGCGGCATTAATTGCACCAGAACCAGTACTAACAGAAACAGCAAAGTCGATTTTTCCGATGATTGCAGCAATTACTATTTTTAGATCATTTATTTTTGAACCGTTTCAAATTCCATCTGGTTCAATGATGCCTACACTGTTAGTAGGTGACTTTATTTTAGTACAAAAGTATTCATATGGAATAAAAGACCCAGTTTGGCGTACTCAATTAGTTGATATTGGTGAACCTGAACGTGGTGATATTGTTGTTTTTAAATACCCTTTAGATGAAAGTGTTGACTATATTAAACGTACGATTGGTTTACCTGGCGATAAAATTGTTTATCGTGATAAACGTTTATATATTCAACCAAACTGTAAAGAAGGCGAAACCCAACAGGGTGAGCTTTTATGTAATGAATTCAATAAAATTGATTTTAAACTAATTAATGATAACGAATTTAAACAAGGCCCAATGCCTCTAGCTCGTGTGAATGAAAATTTAACAACAGTTACGCATGATATATTAATCAACCCACAAGCGCCTGAGAGAAAAGGGCGTTACTATCAGCAACCGGGTACACCTTCTGATGAATGGACTGTTCCTGCTGATCATTATTTTATGATGGGTGATAATCGCGACAACAGCCAAGATGGTCGCTTTTGGGGCTTTGTACCAAAAGAAAACTTGGTGGGTAAAGCTGTCTTTATATGGATGAGTTTTGAATTTGAGAATGGCCCTGATGATATTTTACCAGGATGGGTTCCAACTGGTGTTCGCTTTGAACGCCTAGGTAATATTCAGTAACGATGAAAAAAAATGTAACAGAATTATATAAAAAAATTGGCTATGAATTCGCTGATCAAGGTTTACTTGAGCAAGCAATGACGCACCGCAGCCACAAAGGCCAACATAATGAGCGACTAGAATTTTTAGGCGACTCAATTTTAAGCTTTGTGATTGCCAATGCACTTTATGCCAAATTTCCTAAAGCGCGTGAAGGCGATTTAAGCCGCATGCGTTCAACACTTGTGCGTGGTCAAACACTTGCCGAGTTTGGTCTTGAATTTGGTCTAGGCGATTATTTACGCCTAGGGCCGGGTGAGCTTAAAAGTGGCGGATTCCGTCGCGAGTCAACGCTTGCTGATGCAGTAGAAGCTATTATAGGCGCTGCATTTTTAGATTCAGGTATCGACAGTTGTGGCGATCTTATATTGGCGTGGTACCAATCACGTTTGGATGCTATTTCACCAGGGCTTAACCAGAAAGATCCTAAAACCCTGCTGCAAGAGTATTTGCAAGCTCGTAAATTATCGTTACCGGGCTACACGGTTGTTGATACTAAAGGCCAAGCACACAATCAAACATTCACGGTCGAATGTATTGTTGATGGAATGGATAGCATAATTTCTGTTGGTAGCTCGCGCCGTAAGGCCGAACAAAAAGCTGCCGAAAAAGCATTGAAGATACTTAAAAATGAACCTTGATACCTTAATACAACCTCATGAACGTGATGTAGATACATTTTGTGGAATGGTTGCGATTGTCGGTCGACCAAACGTAGGTAAATCGACTTTGCTTAATGAAATCATTGAGCAAAAAGTGAGTATTACCTCACGTAAACCACAAACTACACGTCACCGTATTATGGGTATTCATACTGTAGATAAACACCAAGCGGTATACATAGATACACCAGGTCTACACGTTGAAGAAAAGCGTGCTATTAACCGTCTAATGAACCGAGCAGCGTCTAGTTCTATTGGCGATGTGGAACTTATTATTTTTGTTGTTGAAGGCACTCATTGGAATGCTGATGACGATATGGTACTTAATAAAGTATCACAAAGTGGTAAGCCTGTATTATTAGTTATTAATAAAATTGACCAAGTTAAAGACCGTGATCTTGTATTGCCTCATATGAAGTGGTTAAGTGACAAGTTTGATTTTGTTGGAATTATGCCAGTATCGGCAACGCAAGGTAAAAACGTTGATTTAATCAAAGAAGAAGTAACTAAGCGCTTACCTCCTTGCGAATTTTACTTTCCTGAAGATTACGTAACTGACCGTTCGATGCGCTTTATGGCAGCTGAAGTCATCCGTGAAAAGCTAATGCGTTTTATGGGTGAAGAGCTACCGTATTCTGTGACTGTTGAAATTGAGCAGTTTAAATGGCAAGACAACGGTATTTGGCACATCAATGGGTTAATTCTTGTTGAGCGCGAAACACAAAAACGCATGGTTATTGGTAATAAAGGCGAAAAGCTAAAAACCATTGGCCGTGAAGCCCGTAAAGACATAGAAGAAATGCTTGATAACAAAGTGTTTTTAGAACTTTGGGTTAAAGTTAAGTCGGGTTGGGCTGATGATGAGCGTGCACTAAGAAGCTTAGGTTACAGTGAAGACTAAACCAAGCAGTAGCTTAGTGAATGGATAGCGACTTCTACACCGCTTATTTATTACATCGGCGTCCTTATAGTGACTCCCAAGTAATGTTAGATATGCTTGTAGAAGGCGTTGGTCAGTTAAGAATGCTGGCCCGAATTAGTGGTCGCCAGGCCACTAAGCATAAAGCACAACTTCAGCCGTTTCAGGCACTCCTTGTTAATTACAGTGGCAAGTACGATTTAAAATACATCAATAAGTTTGAACTGCATGGTAATTCGCACTTTTTAAAAGGTGATGAGCTTTATTGTGGTTTTTATTTAAATGAGCTGACTAACCGCATCGTTCCTGTTAATGAGCCAATTGAACAAGTATTTGAGCTATATAAATCCCACCTAGGAAACCTAAACAGCGGAGCTAATTTACAAGAAGTACTTCGCTCGTACGAATTTCAATTATTGGAATTACTCGGTTATGGTGTGGATTTTAGTTTTGATGCCAATGGTGAACCAATTGATGAAAAGCAGACGTATAGTTATTTCCCCGAACTTGGTTTTTTAGTACAAGAAGATACGCGTTCTGGATTTAGTGGCAAACAACTCAACGCCATAGCAAATCATGACTTTAGCCAAAGTGATGTGCTATATATGGCAAAGCAATTAAGCCGCTATTTATTAAAACCCTTATTAGGTAGTAAACCATTAAAAAGCCGTGAGCTATTTATGGCCTCTCAATAAACGTAATTTTACAGGTAAGAAAATGAAAGATATTCTTTTGGGTGTAAACGTAGATCATATTGCAACACTTCGCCAAGCGCGTGGAACAAGTTACCCAGATCCAGCTCATGCAGCCAGTGTAGCAGAGCATGCAGGCGCAGACGGTATTACGATTCACTTACGTGAAGACAGACGCCATATTCAAGATCGCGACGTTTATGTGATGGCTAAAACTATCCAAACTCGCATGAATCTTGAAACCGCTGTTACCGATGAAATGATAAAAATAGCACTTGAAGTAAAACCTGAGTACGTGTGTTTAGTACCTGAAAAGCGCGAAGAGTTAACCACCGAGGGCGGCTTAGATGTAGCTGGTAATATAGATAAAATTAAAGCCGCAACAAAAACGCTTACCGATGCGGGTATTAAAGTATCGCTATTTATTGATGCGGATAAAGCCCAATTAGATGCAGCTAAAGAATGTGGTGCTCCTTATGTAGAAATACACACAGGCGCGTACGCTGATGCAACAAATGATACTGATTTACACAAAGAGTTAGAGCATATTCGTGAAGGTGTTAAATACGCAGCAAGCTTAGGCTTGATTGTTAACGCTGGCCATGGCCTTCATTATCATAACGTTAAACCCATTGCCGCGATGCCTGAGATTTACGAGCTAAATATTGGTCACGCTATTATTGCTCGTGCAGCAATAGATGGACTCGATAAAGCCGTACGCGATATGAAACGCTTAATGATTGAAGCAAGAATGTAATACGAACTTACATAAGTATTCAAATAGCTTAATTAAAAACGCGGTAAATACCGCGTTTTTTTGTATCTAAAATAAAACCTTACCTTTGCAGTTCGGTCACACTTGCATCTGCAAGTAGGTTTTCAAGCTCGTCCTGTAACTCAAATAATTCAGGTTCAATATTCTCTAACAAGCATTTATTTTTAAGTGAGGTTTCAATTGTTTCTGCGAGTGATTTAAGTTTTGGTACACCCGTGTAGCAACATGCGCCATGAAACTTGTGGACAATACTTAAGACTTGCTGACAATCGTTACCCTCTATCGCTTTAGCAAGCAATGTAAGAGTTTCAGGGACGCTTAGAAGTAGCATATTAAGCATCTCTAGCGCTAACTCGCTCTTTCCGCCAGCACGCTGTAGGGCTTGCGCCCAATCAATTCGGCTACTTTGAAATGGTGCAGGGCTTTGTGGTGTATCTGTTTTTGTTTTATCACGATTAACCGGGGTCTGTGGACTATGGTCGCTAATAATTTGTTTAAGCATATCTTCATCAATAGGCTTAGTTAAATAGCCTTTAAAGCCATCTTTTAGTAGTTGCTCTTTTTCGCTTTGAAGGGCATGTGCCGTTACAGCTATAATTGGTGTATCTTCATTAAGTGATGATTCGCGAATAAGCTTGCATGCGGTTATACCGTCCATAATTGGCATTTGTATATCCATAAAAATTATGTCGTATTTATGACTTTTACTTAAGCTGTATGCTTGTGAACCATTATGAGCCGTTTCTATTACTTCAATTTGTTCACTTAATAAAGTATGGAGAAGTTTTAAGTTAGCATCGTTATCATCAACAACCAATACCTTTAACGGCAGCNAGCAAAGCTTGATCGTTTTGTTCAATATTATGAGTAGGGTGGTCAAGCCTGTAAGGTGCGGCAAGTACTTCACATAACTTACGGTGATTAAGTGGTTTACTTAAACACGCATCAGCACCGCTACCTATAAAGGCTTCTCGCATATTGTGCGATACAGTATTAAGCATTAAATATAAGTAATCAGTAGATTCACGCACGGCTTTTACATAGCTTTTTAGTTGCTGCATATCATCAACTGATGCCATGTGGCCAATTAAGCAAACATCATATTTATGTTCAGTATTTTTTATAGCGTCTAAAAAGCTAGTCTCGTTAAAACATGCCGTCACGCTTGATTCCCACTGAGTTAATAACGAAAGTACAGCGTGATGTGTATGCTCGTGTGGCTCTAAATACAAAATACGTTTACCAATGAGCGATTTAGTCGGTAAGTCGTTAGTAAATACATGATTTGGCAAACTAAACACACTATTAAATGTAAAACAGGTACCGTTACCTGGCGCAGAATTTAGTGTTATGCGGCCACTCATCGCTTCAACAATATGTTTGGTAATAATAAGACCAAGACCTGTACCACCAAACTTACGTGTAATGCTTGAGTCTGCTTGCCCAAATGGAGTAAATAAAGAGTCTTGCTTATCCATAGGTATACCCACGCCAGTATCTGTTACTGACACAAGTAAAGAAGTGCGTTCGTCGTCGAGTAACCGATGGCTTATATCGACCTTAATTGAGCCTTTTTCGGTAAATTTAATCGCATTACTTAATAGGTTTATCAGCACTTGTTTAAAGCGAGTGGGATCGCCCGTTAAGTCATCCGGTACTTGTTGGTTAATGTAAATGGATAGCTCTAATTGCTTATCGTGTGCGCTAGGAGCGAGTAGCGTCATCACTTCATTTACAGCATCACGAAGTTGAAACTGAATCGACTCAAGTTCCATTGCACCCGCTTCTAGTTTGGAGAAGTCTAGAATGTCGCTAATAATAGTCATTAAACTATTTGCTGATAGCATAATAGTGTCGAGATAATCTTTTTGATGCTTGTTTAGTGGTGTTTTATAAAGCTGGCGTGTAAATCCAATAACACCATTTAACGGAGTACGAAGTTCGTGGCTCATTTTAGCTAAAAAGTCTGATTTTACGCGGTTAGCATCTTGAGCTTCTTTTTTTGCAAACGAGAGCTCTATATTTGAAGTTTCGTATTGCTCTAGTGTTTCGCGGTAGTCGCTAGTTGCTTGATCAATATTTTTTTGCATTTCATCTTTTTGCATCACCATAGTGTGAGCAATGGTGTTTAAGCCTTCTCGCAATAGCTCAAATTCACCTATCATGTTGTCGTTAAGGCCAGTACTTCTTTTACCTTCAACTAACTTGTCGGTTGCAAGTACTAACTTATTAAGCGGCGTCATAAACATGCGGCTTAACCTTAAAGCTAAAATTGCTGCAAATACCAATGATAAAATAATTACAATACCGCTAATTAATAAAGCACGTTGCTGCCCTATAACTGCCTGGTCTTTGTTTAGCTGTATAATAACGGTGCCCAAAGATGACTGAAAAGCCGATGGGTCCCATTTAGAGTCGTGACTTGTATGGTTAATAATGGGCGTGAAGAATGTAACAAGCTCATCTGACTTTTGCACACGGGTCGTTTTTAAATTTATGAGCGTTTTTTGATTAATTAACTTTTCAAATGAGCGGTGATAATTACTGGTCATTAATAGCGCATTATTTTTATCAAAAATAGCAATCGACTTAATTGTAGGGGAGTGCTTGTTATGCGTGTAGCTTATAAGGCGATTCAATAGCTGTTTGTTTTTTTCGAGCATGGGCTGCTCAAGCGCAATAGCAAGGGGCTCAGAAATAGTAGTACCTTGCTGATATAAAATTTCATCAAGCTCAATGTAACGATTTATTGTAAAATAGCCACCAAGTAGTAATCCTATGATCACCGTTGGGATCAGGGTCAGTGTTAAAACAGAATCGCGTAAGCCTAATTTGGTCATAATGGGAGCGTTTTATCGTTATTAGTATGATTTGAGTATATACGGTTCAACACGCATTCTAAAGCATCTAAATATAGGTGCTTCATAAATAAACTGAAGGTAATGCCTAATGGCGCAAATTTTTAAAGCGAAAAAAAAACCGCTTAAGCAACAAACATTAGAATTAAATATAACGGGAATGGATCATCAAGGGCGTGGTATTGCGAAGCATAATAATAAAGTATGTTTTGTAAGCGGTGCATTACCAAATGAAACAGTTAAAGCGACGCTCGTTGAAGATAAAGCTAAATACAGCAGTGCAAAAGTAATTAAAGTTATTAAAGCGAGTGAATCAAGAGTAGACGCTTTTTGTGAGCACTATAATCAGTGTGGTGGTTGCCAATTACAGCATTTAGAAATAAGCCAACAAGTTGTAGAAAAACAAACTGCAGTTACTCAGTTATTTAGTAAGTTTGCTAAATTAAACAGCTTAAACTGGCAAGCTCCATTATTAAGTAAGTCTGTGCATTACAGGCGCAGCGCCCGCATAGCCGTTATGTTTGATAAAGCAGCTAAAAAAATGCGTGTGGGTTATAGAGCCAGTGGTTCAAAAAATATTGTGAGTATTAATAAATGTGCAGTACTTGATGAAGTATTTGCGGATGTTTTTACACTTTTTGACGGTTTAATTAATCAACACAAAGCGCTACACAGTATAAGCCATTTACAGTTATGCCAAAGCGATGATAAAAACTTTGTTGTTATTCGTCACACTAAAGCAATTAACGATGATACAAAGGCTTTGGTTGAGCACATAACAAAAAGCCAACAGTTTGAAGTTGTATGGCAAAGCGAGAGCGATGTAATTGAGCATTCACACTTAGCCATGCCGTTTTATTATCTTAAAGAGTTTGATCTAAAATTTGAATTTGGTTTAGGTAATTTTATTCAGGTAAATGCGCAAGTTAACGAAGCTATGTTAAAGCAAGCCGCAAATTGGCTTGATTTAAAAGGTGATGAAAATTTATTGGATTTATTTTGTGGCATTGGTAATTTCTCATTAGTGTTGGCAAAACAAGCAAAATCTGTAATTGGCGTAGAAGGTGTAACTTCAGCGGTTGCAATGGCTGCTCAAAATGCGCAAACTAACTCTATTACCAATGCGCAGTTTCATTGCTTTGATTTAACGCAAAGCATACAGAGCGCCCCATGGTTTAGTAAAAACTTAGATGTGCTTGTACTCGATCCTTCTAGGACTGGTGCAATGGCTGTATTAGAGCAATTACCTTTAAAGCAGTTTAAAACTATTTTATATGTCTCTTGTGACCCTGTTACTTTAGCCCGTGACAGCGCAATTATTTCACAAGCTGGCTTTGATCTTAATAAAATTGGGCTAATGAATATGTTTCCTCATACAGGGCATATTGAAACTATGGCGTTATTTCAACGGAGGTAGAACGCATTATGGTAGCTACACGGCAATCACATCAACAAGATGAGACAACAGATTTTAGCACTCGGCTTTCATTTCTTGCCTTGTCTGAAGAAAAAACAGAGCTACTTACTAAAGCGCAAGCGCTCTGCGTAAAATGTGATAATGAAAGCAGGCAAACTACTGCAATCGAAATGGTTGAAATTTTAGCTGAGCTAAATCTCGATCCCGAATCGTTAGCTACTGCGTATTTAACCCCGTATTTTTTAAACGATTTAATATCACTTGAAACCATAGAAGAGCAGCTTGGTAGTAATATAGCCATGCTGTTAACTGGGGTTGCACAAATGGCCACTATTAGTACTTTATCGCATCAAGGTAAAGGAACTATGCAAGTTGATAATATTCGAAAAATGTTATTAACCATGGTTGAAGATGTGCGCGCCGTGGTCATTAAGCTTGCCGAGCAGGTATGTCATTTACGTAATGTAAAAAATGCGGATGAAGAAGACCGCGTCATTGCCGCTAAAGAAACAGCTGATATTTTTGCACCATTGGCAAACAGATTAGGAATAGGGCAATTAAAATGGGAACTGGAAGATTTATCGTTTAGATATTTGCACCCAGGCACCTATAAAAGCATAGCCAAACAACTTGACGATAAACGCCTTACGCGCGAAGCCTATATGGAAGATATGGTTGAGCAAGTAAAAAGCCGTTTAAGTGAAGCGGGCATAGAGGCCCAAGTTTATGGCCGCCCCAAGCACATTTACAGCATTTATAAAAAAATGCAGCAAAAAAACTACGAGTTTGATCAGCTTTTTGATATTCGTGCAATGCGTATTGTTGTTGAACGCCTACAAGATTGTTATGGAGCGCTGGGTATTGTGCACACCAATTGGCGTCATCTAAATAAAGAGTTTGACGACTATGTAGCAACTCCAAAGCAAAACGGCTATCAGTCAATTCATACCGTGGTATTTGGGCCTGAAGGTAAAACAGTAGAAATACAAATTCGTACTAGCGATATGCATCAAGATGCTGAGTTGGGTGTGGCTGCACACTGGATGTACAAAGAAGGTGCATTACCGGGGCGCGGCTCGGGTTATGAGCAAAAAATTAGCTGGCTACGTAAGTTACTCCAATGGCAAGAAGAAGTAGTTGATGGTGGCGATTTAGCAGAAGAGCTTAAAAACCAAGTAGTAGAAGACCGCGTATACATATTTACCCCAAGCGGCGATATTATCGATTTACCACTTGGCGCTACACCGCTCGATTTTGCTTACTACATTCACTCAAATGTAGGGCATCGTTGTATTGGCGCAAAAATATTCGGCAAAATAGTGCCGTTTACGCATCAACTTACAACTGGGGATCAGGTAGAAATACTGACCCAAAAACAACCAAATCCAAGTCGTGATTGGTTAAATCCGTCATTAGGGTACATTAAGTCATCGCGCGCTAGAGCCAAGATTCATCACTGGTTTAAACAGCTCGACCGCGACAAAAACTTAAGTGCGGGTAAAGAAATTCTCGACAGTGAACTACAAAAGCTTAATTTAACATACAAAGATTTAGAGCCAGCCATCAAGCGTTTTAACTTTAAAGAACTTGATGACTTAATGGTTGCGATTGGTGCGGGCGATGTACGCCTCAATCAAATGCTTAACTTTGTAAGTGATCGGACAGAAGATGAGCCGGTTATTCGTATTAAAGCACCTAGCAAAGTAACTGGTGACAAAAACGGCATAGTGGTTGATGGCGTTGGTAGCTTAATGAGCCATGTAGCCAAATGCTGTCGTCCTGTACCTGGCGATGAAATAATAGGTTATATAACGCAAGGTCGAGGAATAGGTGTTCATAAGGAAGACTGTGATTCGTTTAATAACTTAAAAAATCAGCATCCAGAACGTGTTATTTCAGTAAGTTGGTCTGATGATATCAACGGCTCGTACGCACTAAGTATTAAAATAGAAGCCACCGATCGTTCAGGGCTAATACGCGACATAAGCTCAGTACTTGCTAATGAAAAAGTAAATGTTTTAAACATGAACGTAAATACGGTTGAGGATAATCAGTTAGCTATATTTACGATGCAAATAGAAGTACATGACTTATCGGGTACTAACCGTGTTCTTTCTAAGTTACACCAAATTGAAGGTGTACACGATGCCAAGCGTGGTCATTAATCATGAATGATAATACAGCGCTTACACAACTTCTTAGCATAATGAAAACACTGCGAGATCCCAAGGACGGTTGCCCGTGGGATCTCAAACAAAATTTTAAATCTATTGTGCCGCATACACTAGAAGAAGCGTACGAAGTTGCTGACTGTATTGAATCAGGCAACTTAGGTGAGCTTAAAGGTGAATTGGGTGATTTGTTATTTCAAATTATTTTTTATGCGCAGCTTGCACAAGAGCAAAATCTATTTGATTTTAATGATCTAGTAGAGCAATTAAACGATAAGCTTACACGTCGTCACCCGCATGTATTTGGTGACAAAAAAGAGCTAACAGACGAGCAGCTATCGCAGCAGTGGCAAACAATCAAAGCACAAGAACGCAGTGCTAGAGCGCAAACAGAATCACCTTCTTTTTGGCAAGATATTCCTGCCAATATGCCAAGTTTAAGTAAAGCCAAAAAAATTCAACAACGCGTTGCCGCTCTTGGTTTTGACTGGCCTACGTATCATGGTGCACTTGATAAAGTGAGCGAAGAAGTGCTTGAAGTAAAAGAAGCGATTGAGCAAAACCCGTTATCTGATCATACAGCGGAAGAACTCGGCGACTTACTTTTTGCCACTGTTAATGTTGTACGCCATGTTAAAAGGGATCCCGAACAACTGCTTCGTAGCGCAAATGATAAGTTTTCAGCGCGTTTTGAAAAGGTACACGCTTATCTGCACGCGCAAGGCAAAAGCTTAGATACAGCCACCTTTGAAGAAATGGACAGCGCATGGGATGCGATTAAAAAAGTAAAATAGGCTTAATGTTAAATAGTGCACATTTTTTGTGCGCGCATAAGCTAATTTTAGCTGGATTGATAAGCAGTGTTTTGGTACAATTTCGCCCCGTCTTGATGATATACCCTTAGGCTCTTCTTTGGGTGTTATATTCCTTTTAATTCCTGATATTCTAGGGTTCGCATGAGTACAAAATTTATCTTCGTTACTGGCGGNTGGCCGCTATTTTAGAAGCCCGTGGTTTAAATGTTACCATTTTAAAGCTGGATCCTTACATCAACGTTGACCCAGGCACAATGAGCCCAATTCAACACGGTGAAGTTTACGTTACAGAAGACGGCGCAGAAACTGACCTTGATTTAGGTCACTACGAGCGTTTTATTCGTACCAAAATGACTAGTCGTAATAACTTCACACAAGGCCGTGTATATGAAGACGTATTACGTCGTGAGCGCCGTGGTGAATACCTAGGTGCTACTATTCAGGTTATTCCACATATCACTAACGATATTAAGCAACGTGTATACGACGGTGCTGAAGGTTATGATATTGCTATTGTAGAAATTGGCGGCACTGTAGGTGATATAGAATCACAACCGTTTATTGAAGCAATTCGTCAGATGGGAACTGAAATTGGCCGCGAACGCGCGCTATTTATTCACTTAACGCTGGTGCCATTTTTAGGCCCTGCCGGTGAAGTTAAAACGAAACCAACACAGCACTCTGTTAAAGAGTTACGCTCAGTAGGTATTCAACCAGATATTCTTATTTGTCGTTCAGACCGTAAACTACCTAATAATGAGCGTGCAAAAATCTCATTATTCACAAACGTAGAAGAAAAAGCGGTTATTTCACTACCTGACGTAGACAGCATTTATAAAATTCCTGCGTTATTAAAAACACAAGAATTAGATAACTTCGTATGTCGTCGTTTTCACTTAGATCCACCAGAAGCTGATTTAGCTGAGTGGGAACAAGTACTTTATCAAGAGTCTAACCCAACGGGTGAAGTGACCATTGGTATGGTTGGTAAATATATTGAATTACCAGATGCGTACAAATCGGTTAACGAAGCATTAAAGCATGCGGGCCTTAAAAACCGTTTAACAATTAATATTGAATATGTAGATTCACAAGACTTAGAAAGCAAAGGTGTTGAATTACTTTCACACTTAGATGCTATTTTAGTACCAGGTGGATTTGGCGGACGTGGTGTTGAGGGTAAAATCTTAGCGGCTAAATACGCACGCGAAAATAAAGTACCATATCTAGGTATTTGTTTAGGCATGCAAGTAGCATTAATTGAATACGCACGTAATGTTGCAGGTTTAACGGATGCAAACTCTACAGAGTTTAATGCAAAATCAGAAGCGCCAGTAGTTGGTTTAATTACTGAATGGCTAGATGCTGAAGGTAATGTTGAAACACGTAGCGAAAAATCTGATTTAGGTGGCACTATGCGTTTAGGCGCACAAAAATGTCATTTAACGCCAGGCTCTAAAGTTCATGAAGTATATGGCAGCGACGAAATTGTTGAACGTCATCGTCATCGCTACGAAGTAAATAATAACTTTGTAGAAATACTTGAAAAAGCAGGCTTAAGCTTTACTGGTTTATCAGAAGATAAAAAACTGGTAGAAATTATCGAAAATAAAGATCACCCATGGTTTATTGCCGCGCAATTCCACCCGGAATTCACGTCAACTCCACGTGATGGTCATCCGTTATTTGAAGGGTTTGTAGCAGCCGCGCATATCCACCAAAAAGCGAATTCGTAATTTTAAAAGCCGTGCATATTGCACGGCTTTTTTGTTTTAAGGGCTGACTGATACCAATTTTATTAAAAACATGAGCATTGTATCGCATTAAATAACTCACTCACTGCGTTAAAAATTACTCATATAGAACAACTATATGTCATAATTTCAGCCTTGTTATTGAGCTATTTTCTTAGCGCTATAATAGCTCACTAATTAAATGCAATTGGTATAAACTATATAAAACGTAGTAAAGTTAGCTGAACTCACCATTTTGGGAATATAGAGGAATCAAGATGTCAGAAATCGTAAAAGTAATCGGTCGCGAAATTATGGACTCGCGTGGTAACCCAACTGTTGAAGCAGACGTACATTTAGCAGATGGTTCTTGGGGTCGTGCAGCAGCACCTTCAGGCGCATCTACTGGTACTCGTGAAGCATTAGAGTTACGCGACGGTGATAAATCACGTTACTTAGGTAAAGGTGTATTAAAAGCAGTTGGTTATATCAATAACGAAATTGCTGATGCTTTAAAAGGCCAAAGTGCATTAGATCAAAGCGCTGTAGATAAAGTGATGCTAGATTTAGACGGTACCGAAAATAAAGAAAAATTAGGTGCAAACGCAATCTTAGCTGTATCACTAGCAACCGCGAAAGCAGCTGCACAGTCTAAAAAAGTTGAGCTTTATGAACATATCGCTGACTTAAACGGCACGCCAGGTGTTTACTCTATGCCACTTCCAATGATGAACATCATCAATGGTGGTGAACATGCAGATAACTCTGTAGATATTCAAGAATTCATGATCCAACCTGTTGGCGCTAAAAACTTCCGCGAAGGCCTACGTATGGGCGCTGAAGTATTCCATAGCCTTGCTAAAGTACTTAAAGCTGATGGTCATTCAACAGCGGTTGGCGATGAAGGTGGTTTTGCACCTAACCTTGCATCTAACGAAGCGGCTCTTGCTGCAATTAAAGTAGCTGTTGCAAACGCAGGTTACGAGCTAGGTAAAGATATTACTTTAGCGATGGATTGTGCTGCATCTGAGTTCTACGACAAAGAAGCAAACATCTACGACCTTAAGGGTGAAGGCAAAAAGTTCACTTCTGAAGAATTTAACTTCTTCTTACAAGATCTTACTAATCAGTACCCAATCGTTTCTATTGAAGATGGTCTTGATGAGTCTGATTGGGATGGCTTTGCACATCAAACTAAACTAATGGGTGATAAAATCCAATTAGTAGGTGATGATTTATTTGTAACAAACACTAAGATTTTAAAGCGTGGTATCGACAACGGTATTGCTAACTCAATCTTGATTAAGTTTAACCAAATCGGTTCTTTAACTGAAACTTTAGCTGCAATCAAAATGGCTAAAGATGCTGGTTTTACTGTTGTTATTTCTCACCGCTCTGGTGAAACTGAAGATTCAACAATTGCTGATTTAGCTGTTGGTACTGCTGCAGGTCAAATTAAAACAGGTTCATTGAGCCGTTCTGACCGTGTTGCAAAGTACAACCAATTGCTTCGTATTGAAGAGCAATTAGGTGATAAAGCACCGTACAACGGTCTTAAAGAAGTTAAAGGTCAGTAATTACTGCTCTTTAATTTACAATTATAAAATCCTCGCTCAGGCGGGGATTTTTTATGCCAAATATTTCTACTCAAAGAGATGAAAATTTATTGTAGGCGTTTAGCTTGCTGACGCGCGCACGCAGTGCGAAAAGGGTGAACAACAAAAACGAAAACTCTTTATTTAAACCTCAAACTATTTTATTAAAAAGGTGAAATACCTTGTAGGCGTTAAGAACGCTGACGCGCACGAAGTGCGAAAAAGGATTTGCTTAACTCATAATATTTTCTGCACAGCTCAAAGCTGAAACTGCTGCTTTAAAATATCACCTGTAAAACTGGTTTTTAAGTAAAAGCCACGGGGTAGGGTTTTAATTATTTGCCCATTTGGACCAATAGCATCAGTCACTATTTTACTATGAGCAGCTTTAGGGCGTATTTGCATCGCATCGCCTAAATGGCCTGATATTTCGTCGACTCTACCTAGCGCAATTAGCTCCATTTGCTCTTCCCAGTCGCGCTGTAATAAAGCGTCTTGTTCAGGCATGGGTTGCCACAAAAAGCCGCTGCCGATGGTTCTATCAAACGGGGCAATATCACGTTCGCTTAAAATTGGCAGCCATAAAACATGATTTAGTTTTTTACGCACAGAGCTGGTATGCCAAGTCATTCCTGTAACGTTCATTAAAGGTGTAACCGATACAAACGTAGTTTCCAGTGGCCTACCTTTATAGGAAATAGGGAGTGTTTTTAGCTCAATTCCTAAATCTTCAAAATCCGGAAGTGGTTTTGAGCCCGCAGTAGCACCTAGTACGTATTCAATTAACTGGCCAGTCCAACCTTTTTCGCGCAGTAAATCATCTGGCGTTTTAAAATTATACTTGTTAGCAAGCTGCCCTAGCGTTAATCCGGCAATATTATTAACGCGTTGCATTAAATCGTTTATTGAGTGTGGTTTTGTAGGTCGCATATTCTTAATTTCGGTTGTATAAATACCATAGCCATGATAGCAAATAGGCTAAGCCGTGGATATCTTTAGGGTTGTACGTTTTTTACCCTCCCTCTGTTTGTGTTAATTTTGCACATATTGAAATTAAGCTACTTTACTTTAAGTTACTGACGCTGCAGGTTTTTTTAAATTTTCACGTTCAGTTTTGATTAAGCCATTTAAAAGTTGTAAGGATAAATACAACTATATAAACATGTTTATCCACAGAATCTGTGGAGAAGCCAAGTTTTAAGATCTAATATTGTGGATTTGTTTGCAAAATGAGCGTGTTTTACAAAAGTTATGCACAAACTGTGAGTAACTAGAGGAATACAAGAACCGCAATAGCCTTGTTAAGTTATTTTCTAAATATTTACCTATTCTCCATTAATTTATCAATGTACTAAAAGCTCAAACTTAGCTTACTAATCGGGTTGGGTATAATAGTATTTGCCGTATTGCGGCTAATGTGGAACAATCATTAAAAATCGACTTACAAATGAGGCACTAAGGTGATTGATGCCGAAGGTTTTCGTGCCAATGTCGGAATTGTGATTTGCAATAATCAGGGACAGGTTTTTTGGGCCAGACGTTATGGTCAACACTCTTGGCAATTTCCCCAAGGTGGTGTTGATGATGGTGAAACTGCAGAACAAACTATGTACCGTGAATTACACGAAGAAGTAGGGTTGCGACCAGAAGATGTAGAAATAGTCGCAAGCTCAAAACATTGGTTACGCTATAAATTACCCAAACGATTAATCCGCCGAGACTCTAGTCCGGTGTGTATTGGGCAAAAACAAAAATGGTTTTTACTAAAATTGCGCTGTAAAGACGAAGATGTAAATTTACTTAAAACCCATCATCCTGAATTTGATGATTGGCGCTGGGTAAGTTATTGGTATCCTGTAAGACAGGTTGTATCGTTTAAACGGGATGTTTATCGACGTGTAATGAAAGAGTTTGCTCCTTTCGCCATGCCTTTTAATAAGAGAGAACAACATAAAGATCATTGGCGAAGTAAAAGGTAGTAATTTCTCTATAGAATAAAGGAGCAGGACATGCTGGCTACACTGAGATCTATTGCGGAGTCTGTATCGCGACAAGCGAATTTAGACAGTGCATTAGTGTGCTTTGTGCAAATGGTTAAAGATGCCATGAAAACCCAGTGCTGCTCCATTTATTTTGCAGATTACAGCCAAGACAATTTTGTACTTATGGCAACCGAAGGGCTAAACCCCGATGCGGTAGGTAAGTTTAGAATTGGTTTTACCGAAGGTTTAGTTGGTCTAGTAGCGCAACGCGAAGAACCCATTAATATTGCATTTGCTAAATCGCATCCTCGTTTTAAGCTCTCCCCCGAAGTAAATGAAGAAGGCTACAACGCTTTTTTATCAGTGCCCGTTGTTCATCAAAAAAAAGTACTGGGCGTTATTGTTGTCCAACAAAAAATGGCACGTGTATTTAGCCAAGACGAAGAGTCGTTTTTAATAACGCTTTCTGCTCAACTTGCGTCACAGTTAGCGCATGCTGAAATTAAAGAAATATTACGCCAAGATGAGTCATCTCATCAAACGTCTGTTTTAAAAGGTGTATCGAGCGCGCCGGGAATAGGTATAGGACAAGCATTTGTTGTATTACCAAAACTTGATTTTAAATCTATTGAGCTTTTAAAAGACAGTGACGTCACTGAGCAGCGCCGTTTATTTACTCAAGCTGTAGCTGCAACGCGCAAAGAATTTAATACCCTATCGATGACGCTGAGCGATTCTATTCCGCACGAAGCTCTTGCGGTATTTGATGTGTATCAACAACTGCTTGATGCTAAAAGTTTAGGGCATAATGTTGAAATGCAATTACAAGAAGGCTGGTGTGCTAAAAGCGCCCTAAAAATTGTAATAGAGCGTTTAATATCTCAATTTAATGCCATGCAAGACCCTTATATAAAAGAGCGTGCTGTTGACGTTAAAGACATTGGTCTTCGCGTATTACACCATCTTGTAAATACCGAGCACGCTGTTAAAAATTATCCGCCCAACACTATTTTAATTGCTAATACTTTAACACCCGCCATGCTTGCTGAAGTGCCAAAAGGTCACTTAACAGGCGTTGTAAGCGTAAATGGCTCTGCAAATAGCCATGCTTCTATATTAACGCGTGCGATGGGGCTCCCTGCCATTTGGGGTATAGAAGATTTACCTCTACTACAGTTTAATGGCAAACCGATGATTTTAGATGCATTTGCTGGGCGTTTATATATATCGCCTTCACAAATGCTGATGGATGAATACACAGAGTTACAGCATCAAGATAACCTACTTAATAACCGCTTTTTAGCAGAGCAAGACTCAGAATCAATTACGCTTGACGGTGAACACGTTAGCTTATTATTAAACGCAGGCCTTGAGCTTAATACCGAGCAAAGTAGCGCACATATTTGTGACGGTGTGGGGCTTTATCGGACCGAAGCGTGGTTTATGCAAAAGGGTCAGTTTCCTTCGCAATCAGAGCAAGAAAACTGGTACCGAGAAGTACTAACTAGCTATCATCCTAACCCTGTGGTTATGCGTACATTGGATATTGGGGGCGATAAGGTACTTGATTACTTTAATATTACCGAAGAGAATCCATTTTTAGGTTGGCGTGGTATTCGTATTAGCCTTGATCATCCCGAGTTATTTTTAGATCAACTAAAAGCGATGCTTAAAGCAAATATTGGTTTAGGTAATTTAAAAATAATGCTCCCTATGATCAGTGGCACTGAAGAAGTTGATGAGTCACTTGCGTTATTTGAACAGGCTTATTTTGAATTAAGTGAAAAATACCCAGAGCAAACCATAGAAAGACCCGACATAGGTATAATGCTGGAAGTACCTTCAAGTGTATTTATGCTTCCTGAGTGGTCAAAAAAAGTCGATTTTTGCTCAGTCGGCAGTAACGATTTAACACAGTATTTATTAGCAGTAGACAGAGCTAACGCACGTGTAGCCGAACTTTTTAACCCTTATCACCCAGGTGTACTAAGAGTACTAAATAAAGTGGCGCACGAATGTGAGCAATATGAACTGCCATTTAGTTTGTGTGGTGAACTAGGCGGCGATCCTGAAGGTGCTATTTTGCTTATTGCCATGGGTTACAGGCGCCTTAGTATGAACTTATCATCGCTTAATAAAGTGAAGTGGGTACTTAGGCGTTTAAATGTCAGTGATATGGAACAACTACTAAGTGAATGTTTAGCGCAATCCACAGCCAAACAAGTACTACGTTTAACGCGAAGCTTTATGCTAGAGCATAAATTAGGTGATTTGTTTTACACCCCAAAATAAGCTCGTACGCCTAATTAATTGCAATACACAGATGCTATTAGTTTTATAATCCTTTAATATATAAACCTTAAAAAGGTATTTGAGATTACTATGTATGACTTAGGTTTGTTAGTCGCAAGCTGCGCACTACTAGGCTGTATTGTTGGGTTTTTAGCTGGATTACTAGGCATTGGCGGCGGTTTAATTATCGTTCCAGTACTAAGCACTCTGCTACTCTCATTTAATGTAACGTCGGCTGATCATGTATTAGTAATTGCTATTGCAACCTCACTCGCTTCTATTTTATTTACTTCAACGTCTTCAGCGCTGGCTCATCATAAAAATGATAACGTGCCTTGGGCAATCGCCCCGTGGGTTATGTCGGGTGTGGCTTTAGGCGCACTTGTTAGTGGCTTTGCAGCAAGTTTAATCCCTGAACAAATATTACGTACAGTGTTTGCTATAAGCGTTGTATTTATTGCAGCCAGAATGGTGCTCTCCGCGCGTAATAAACAGATGTCAGAAAAACCGTTGCCGGCAGGTCCTATTTTAGGGGGCGTTTCTGCAATAATGGGCGGATTATCAGGTTTAATAGGGATTGGCGGCGGAGCTTTAATAGTACCTATGCTTAATTATTTTTCGGTTGATATAAAAAAAGCAATTGGCTGTGCGGCAGCGTGCGGAATTGTTATTGCATTATTTGGCTCTATTGGTTACATCAGCGCAGGCTGGCATGTTACCGATTTAGAGCATGGTTTTGCCGGGTTTGTTTACTTACCTGCATTATTTGGGATTGTTATTACCTCGTGGTTTGTTGCGCCTATTGGCGCCAAAGCAACTCACTATTTACCTGTTAATACAATTAAGAAAGTTTTCGCGGTGCTGCTTGTAGTTATCGCAATTAAAATGGTTTTTAGCTAAAGGTTTATTTTTTATGGCACTTGAGTTTCCTCAAATTGATCCAATTATTTTTTCTGTTGGACCGCTAAGCGTACGTTGGTATGGCTTAATGTACTTAATAGGTTTTGCATTTGCGATGTGGTTTGCTAATCGTCAAGCGTCAAAGCCAAATTCGGGTTGGACTAAAGACCAAGTAAGCGATTTACTGTTTTACGGCATGTTAGGGGTAATACTAGGCGGGCGTATTGGCTACGTATTGTTTTACCAGTTTAGTTATTTTATAGAAAACCCACTGTATTTATTTAGAATAGATCAGGGCGGTATGTCGTTCCATGGTGGCACACTTGGCGTTATAACCGCCGTCGCAATTTTTTCGTGGACGCGTAAAAAGTCACTGCTTCAAGTGGGCGACTTTGTTGCACCACTCGTTCCTGTAGGACTTTTAGCAGGGCGTATTGGTAACTTTATAAACGGTGAGTTATGGGGCCGAGTTACCGATGTGCCATGGGCAATGGTATTTCCAACGGGCGGTCCGCTTGCGCGTCACCCATCGCAATTATACGAAGCATTTTTTGAAGGCTTAGTGCTGTTTTTAATCCTGCAATGGTTTATTAAAAAACCACGTCCAGCAGGGAGTGTAGCCGGTGTATTTTTATTAGGTTACGGCGTGTTTAGATTCTGTATTGAATATTTCCGCCAACCCGATGCACAACTCGGTTTATTTGCCGACTTTATTTCAATGGGACAAATACTTTCACTTCCAATGATAGTGGGTGGTTTAGGCTTATTAATTTGGGCATATAAGCAACCACAACACGTTACACCAGCTAAGGCATAATAAGAAAAGCATGAAACAATATTTAAAATTATGTCAGCGTATTGTTGACGAAGGTCAGTGGGTCGAAAACAAACGTACAGGTACGCGTTGTTTAACCGTTATTAATGCCGATTTAGAATACGATGTGGCTAATAATAAGTTTCCAATGATCACGACGCGAAAAAGTTACTACAAAGCAGCGATTGCTGAGTTACTAGGATATTTACGTGGTTACGACAGCGCTGAGCAGTTTCGTGAAATTGGCTGTAAAACATGGGATGCCAACGCGAACGATAACAACGCATGGCTCAATAACCCTAACCGTAAAGGTGAGGATGACATGGGGCGTGTTTATGGCGTACAAGGCCGTGGTTGGCAACGTCCAGATGGCTCAACGCTTGATCAGCTTTCCAAAGTTATTAATAACTTAAAAAATGGCATTGATGACCGTGGTGAAATAATCACGTTTTATAATCCAGGTGAGTTTGAGCTTGGTTGTTTGCGCCCGTGTATGCATACGCACACTTTCTCCTTACTTGGCGATACGCTATACTTAACGTCATACCAGCGAAGCTGTGATGTACCGCTTGGCCTTAATTTCAATCAAATTCAGTGTTTTGTGTTGCTTGCGTTAGTGGCTCAAATTACCGGCCACAAAGCGGGTAAGGCGTATCATAAAATTGCTAATGCACATATTTACGAAAACCAACTTGAACTGATGCGAGACGTGCAGTTAACGCGTGAGCCATTTGCGTCACCTCAGTTAAAAATTAATCCAGAAATTAAATCATTAGAAGACATAGAAACGTGGGTAACACGAGACGACTTTGAAGTAACAGGCTATCAATGCCACGAAGCGATTCAATATCCATTTTCAGTATAATAAAAGATTAAGGAAAACATAATGAAAGCAGTGATCCCCGTAGCGGGCCTTGGTACTCGTATGTTACCAGCCACTAAAGCAATTCCTAAAGAAATGCTGCCAGTGGTAGACCGTCCTTTAATTCAATATGTAGTAAACGAAGCCGTTGCTGCAGGCATTAAAGAAATAGTGTTAGTAACTCACTCAAGTAAAAATTCAATCGAAAATCACTTCGATACGAGCTTTGAACTAGAAGCTACTTTAGAAAAGCGTGTAAAGCGGCAACTACTTGCCGAAGTGCAAGCAATCTGCCCTAAAGACGTAACCATTATCCACGTACGCCAAGGTGAAGCAAAAGGCTTAGGCCACGCTATTAGTTGTGCTGCGCCTATTATTGGTAACGAACCGTTTGTAGTTATTTTACCAGATGTAATTATTGACGATGTAGAGAGCGATCTTAAAAAAGATAACTTAGCAGAAATGATCGCTAATTTTGAGAAAACCAAGCACAGCCAAATTATGGTAGAACCAGTACCAATGGCACAAGTTAACCAGTTTGGTGTGGTTGATTTAGGTGATGTTGACCTAAAGCAAGGTGAAAGCTCGCCAATTCTTAATATGATAGAAAAGCCGCCAGTAGATGAAGCCCCATCGAACTTAGCTGTAGTGGGTCGATACGTATTAAGCGAAAATATCTGGCCGTTACTTGCAAAAACTCCGCAAGGTGCAGGCGACGAAATTCAATTAACTGACGCAATTGCGATGTTAATGGAACACGAAAAAGTAGATGCATACGCTATAAAAGGCCGTAGCCACGATTGTGGAAGTAAAATTGGTTATTTAAAAGCAACGATTGAATTTGCACTTCGTCGCGATGAATTTGCTGATGAATTAAAATCATTTATTAAAAAACTGATTTAACAGTTAATGTAAATCATGAAAGGCGCCTATATCGGCGCCTTTTTTATGAGTTTTATCAGGCCTGTTTATCTTTCGAGGTTAAATTTGCAGCAGGCTGTTTGGTATTTAGGCAAGGCAGAGCCGATGTAGTGTGGTTATTCCCCATAAATAGGCGATAACGTAGCATAGATGCCAAACATGCGCTGCCCGAAGGGTTCTGCCTCGGGGCAATTTACTCTTTGTTGCCTACATGGATGTAGGTAAGGGGCGTGAGCAGGACGCGGAAGCTTTACTCGGTTTTTACTTATTCTTACAGGGATGTAAGTCAGTAGAATAACGCAGGAGCAGTTATCGAGCCCACTAGGTTACAAACCTCGCGCCGCGATTAAATGGCCCCTAGATTGAAAAAATTTTAATCCTGAAAGGTCAACAGGCCCTAGAATAAAATAAGAAAGGGGCCTCTCTAAAAATAAAATTTTTAGGCCATTACAGACATATTGTTATTTATGTTGTAAAGTTTGTGTTAACTGGCATTGAATTTGTATTAAATAATGCTCTCAAGGAAGGGTGGGAGTATGCAACGTTGTGTTTTACAAAACACTGACAAGCATGCGAAGAGCTAAGTTTTATAGCTCACAGCTTAAATAAAGTTAAACGCTTTCTTGTGAGAATGTTTAACTGAAATGTAGTGAAAACACTGCTTTCAGGACAGCAAATACATGTTTATATATAAAAAAAATAACATTGGGTTTTTACTTAGCTTGCTAATGCTTTTATTTGGCACAGCATGCAGCGTTACGCCTGAAATAAAAACCATTGACGAACAACCTCAAAGTAACTCGCCAGACTACGTCTCAATTACAGCCTTGGAGCTTGCTCAGCTAAAAGATGCTGCAATGCAGTGGCAACAAGCACGCGAAGGTATAGAGCGAATTTTAAGATTAGAAAAAGAAATAACTTACCTCGTAAATCATATTGATATTATAAACAGCAAAGCTATTGCGCAGTCTAATCAAGGGTATAGCAGCAAGTCTGTACGCTCACCTCGAAACACACGTAATGTTAAATCACGCCAACAAGTTAAACAAAACTACAGCAATAAAAAACAAGCTGTAAAATTAAATAAACCAAAACATGTATTTGCTTTGCAGGTAGCTTCGGTTGACTCAGAGCAAGGTGTGGCTAAAGCATGGCAAGAGCTAAATACTAAAGCAGCACCATTGTTTAGAGACAAAATACTGACTAACGTAGAAACCGCCAAAATAAACGACAAAATGTTTTATAGACTAAAGTTAGGCTCTTACCAAAACTTTAAAAATGCGAAAGCCGACTGTGACGTATTTAAGCTGTACAAACTCGATTGCATAGTAAGTAACTACACAGATAAACCGGTTAAACTTTAAAATATTGGATTATAAGGTCTTTTTTGGCTTGTTTTTTGCTTTGTTATTTTTACATAGTGCTAAATGGTTTTTAATCAGTTGAAACATTTTATTTTATACGTGGGATTAGCTCTTAGCCTTATGGGGTGTAGCAGTCAAAATACTGACACTAATCAGTTAGATGATATGGTCCGTATGCAAGAGATAAAGCCTTACCTTGAACAATGGGACAGCAGTAAAGAAAAAATAAATCGTTTAAGTGATATTGAAGAAGACCTGTTAATGTTAATTCAAGCTCTATCCGCACAAACCGATATTGATGCGGTGCCAGAGCCACTTAAAGGTGATGTTAAGCATATAAAGTACGGAAGTGAAAATATTGCTCATATAGCAACAGAATCCATAGAAAGCAAAAGTATTATTGATGCGAAAAAAATAAGTTACAGTGTTCAAATTGCTAGGTATATGAATGCTAAAAGAGCTGAAGCACAAGTGCAGCGTTTACAGCAGCAATATCCACAATTAAGTGCAATTTTGCAATATCAAATAAATGCGCAAACTAAAAATTCAGTTACGCTCTATAACCTGGTAGCTGGGCCCGTTCAAACTCAAAAGCAAGCTGCGCAGTTGTGCATGTTTTTTTTCAGGCTAGGGAATAGGTGTAAATTGACCACTTTTAAAGAAGGCTAAATACAAAAACAGTTTACTTGTTTTGAATATTTAATAAAAAATATATTTTTTCTAAATATTTCATGGACTCTGCCGATACTTAATGTAACCTGACTAAGGTTAATTAAATATATTTAAGGGACAAATTATGAACAATCTTTTTACTAAAGTAGCTTTGGCTGCATCTATCACTGCACTTTCTTTAACCTCTTCAGCAGTAATCGCAGAAACAGCGAATGCAGTTGCATCTGTACAAGTACAAAATTCATTTGACTTTGAAGTTGGGGATCCAATGAACTTTGGTATTGTTCGAGTAACTAATGGTGGAGATGCTGCAGATTTTGCTTCAGTAGTACTTCCTGCATTAGCGGGGAGTAACCCAACTTATATAGCAACAGCTGGAACTACAAATACAGATGCTGAAATTAGTGTTTTAGATTCAACGGATTTCGCACCAGCGACTTTTACAATTTCAGGTGCTTCAAATTTTACAGATATACTGATCCAAAGTGTTACTGATGTAGATATGACTACGCAAGATTCTGCACCTGGTGGGCCGGGCTTTACGTTATCTGATTTTACATATTATGTAGTTGCGGGCAGTAATACCGCAGATACAGGATCCATTGATGGCTCGACTAGCACTGTAACGACAGATATTGATGGTACGGCAACATTTAGTGTTGGAGCAACATTAACTACAGATAAAACAGTATTTACAGAGTATGGCGATGTTTCATACACAGGAGATGTAGCTGTAACTGTTGAATACCAATAAGAGAATAGTTGGGATTAGGGAATAATGTTAAAATACTCATGTTTATTGATTATATTTTCTTCATTTAGTGCTGTATCCCAAGTGACTATTTTCCAACAGCTTAATTTTGGAACCGTGGTTGTTGCCAAAAACGAGCGTGTAAGTACACTTGAACTACTGCCTAACGGGCGTAGTTCAAGTACCAATGACATTCATATAATTGAAGGTGGCGAGGTGGCTGAAGTATTAATTGAAAACTTTCCGCCTAGGGTACAGCTTATAATTTCTGACACCGTTAACGATATGCCACTTACAAGCACTAGTGGTGGCAGCTCGTTTATTCTTAATAAGCTATTATATCGAAATGACATAGTAACCAATGGGTTAGGAACTGCAGAGGTTCATATTGGAGGCCTAATTAGCACATCAGGTAATAACAGTGATTATTTCGATGAACAGTTTAAATCAATAATTCAAATAACAATAGAATATTAATTATTTAATAGTAAAGGACTTTACTAATGAAGCGACATTTTGTCATCGTAATTTTACTTCTACAAATTTTTTTTAGTTTTTCAACCTACGCAAATCTACTTATATCTCCAACTAGGATTGAATTTGACGATCGTCAGCGAGTCGCTAAGATAATACTTATTAATAGCAGCGATGACTATAAAACTTACCGTTTAGAGTGGCAAGAAAAACAAGCTAAACAGTCGGGTGGGTACAAAACCTTAAAGGCGGTTGCTGAAAACCCAAAATCGTTAAGTAATATGATACGAATGAGCCCCTCACAAGTGAGATTGGCTCCAGGCGAACGCCAAATTGTAAAGCTTGCATTGCGTAAACCTAAAGGTCTGGCTATTAATGAATATCGCTCTCACCTTCTATTCAAAGCTTTACCCAGTGATAGTAAGGTAAAAGAAAGCGAAGGAGTAGGTGTTAATGTTAATTTTATCTTAAGTTATTCTATTCCTGTTATTTTACGACAGGGTAAATTGGCTTCCCCAAATGTACATATAGAAGAATTAAAGCTTGCGAAAACTAAATCAGGTAAAGTCGATTCTATTGAGTTTACTATGGCAAGAAATGGTAAGTATAGTTCATTTGGTAAACTGGAAGCGTATTTCAAAGCTAAATCAGATGAAAAAGAAAAAAAGGTTTCAATACTTAACGACTTCAGTATCTACCCTGAGTTAAATACAAAAAGTTTAAGTATGTCTTTATTAAAGCCTGACATGTTAACCCCCCCAGGTACTCTTAGAGTTATATATAAAGGGTTAAATAAATATAGCAAACATACTTTTTTTAATGAAGTTTTTTCTATTGATGAAAGTGGTTCTGTCACTGCTATAACTAATTAATATTGATTATAAAAATGCGTATATATTTACTTTTTACTCTTTTACTTATAATGGCACTTCCTACGTGCGCTAAAGATAGTAAAAAGCAAATTAATGTAGACGACATTTTACTTAATATAGAAAAAAAATGGTCTTTATATGAGTCATCTAAAAATTTTAATTCAAGTAATAAAAACTTACAGATTAGTAAAAATAATAAAGCCGATGAACCTTTAGTTGGTATACCCGCAGGTGAACTATTAGTGTTATCGGCGAGATTGGATGATTTATATTTAGGCGAAATTATCGCTATAAAAAGCCCTAATAGCGCATGGATTGAGCTAAGTAGTTTTATTGAACAGCTGGATTTTGCGATTGAGGTTAATAATGAAATTAAACAAGCTAAAGGGTGGTTCATTAGCGAAGAAAACCACTTTGAACTGGATGTTAGTTCTCAAGTTGTGAGAGTTAAAAATAATACATTTTCAATTAAGCCAACTGATTATTATATTGATAATGGCGATGTTTTTATTTTAACAGAGCAGTTAAATAATTGGTTTGGGACTGGCATAAAATTAGACTTTGGTGCATTAAGACTAGATCTAAACCCTAGTACCACTCTACCCATTGAACAAAAAATTCTTCGTGAACAACGTTTGTTTTTTTCTAACAGCAACAAAACTAATCCAACCCTTCCATGGAAAGCCAGCCCCTACAAGATGCTTTCAAACCCTGTTGCTGATATTCAACTGAGTTTGACAGCGAGTAATTCGCAAAACAATTTTTCCTATTCCGTTTTAGGCGCTCAAGATTTAGCTTATATAAGTACTGAATATTATCTAGCTGGGCAAAGTAGTGATTTACTGAATGACTCACGATTAAGTTTTTTACGGCAGATTGAAGGTGAAAACCTGTTTAATATTAGTAATATTGAGTTTGGGGATATATTACCAGTAAGAGTCGCCGGAGGACCGAGTAGCTATTATTCTCGGGGCCTTAAAGTTGGCAACAAACCATTAAACAAAGAAATAAATGGCGACTTAATAACGCTTAGTGGTGCAATTTCTGCTGGCTGGGATGTAGAACTATACAGAAATAATATTCTGATTGATCAACAGCTAAGCCTAGCTGATGGACGATATTACTTTGAGGATGTCGAGCTATTATTTGGTGCTAATACATTTGAGCTGATTTTTTACGGTCCACAAGGGCAGATTGAGCGAAAATTAGAAGAGTTTATTATTGATGGCAATAGTCTGAACAAGGAAGATGTTTATTATGAATTATCACTTACTCAGCAGGGTGACAAATTATTAGAAGAAAATGTAAATAATGATAGTGGCTGGTTGTTGTCTGGACGTTATGAGCAGGGAGTGACTGATTATTTATCTATTTATACTGGTGGGACTAAATTGTTTGATGTTGATAGGCCTGATGAAGAGTTAAATTCTTACACATTTGGCAGTAATCTTAGTTTGTTAAATAAATATTTGATAAATTTTAGCTATAACAGAAATAGCGAAAGTGAAACAGATTTAGGGTTGTCACTTCGAACTGAATATAATGAGCAGTCATTGCGATTTGGAGTTACAAAATATTCAAGATTAACAAACAGCTCAGTTTATCCAAACCACTTAAGTGATAACCAATCAATCTCATTTAATATGTCAGGGAATTTAATGCGTAACTCTTTTGGCAGTATCAATTACCAAAATAGCTTTTATAGCAACGAAGTCGATGAAGGAAATAATTCGTACACATTTGGTAATATTCTAAATTATTCACTAGCTGGCTTCAGTATAAATAACAACCTTCAATTCAGTCATTTTAGTAATGACTCAGATGACACTGTGTTTGGTCGAAGTATATTACAAAAACGTTTTGGAGCACTAGGTACTCGCTTTAGTTTAGGTTATTTAATAGACCCTGACACCGAAATAACTGATTATGAAGTTCAATTAAATCGCTACTTTTTCAACTTTTTAGATGGTGAGTTAAAGTTAAAAAAACAATTAACCAGTGGACTGAAATCAGCTGAATTAGGGTTAAATTGGTATACAGATTTTTTAACTTTATATAGCAGTATTGACTACAACTCTAAAGGTGAGTGGAAAGTTGGCTTATTTAGCCGCTTTAGTTTAGGTTATGATAGCAATAATAATGATTATTATATTAATAAGCGCAGCTTGGTTAATAATGGCTCGTTACTAGTTCATGTGTATATTGATGAAAATAATAATGGTGTTTATGACGAAGGTGAAAAAAATCTCGAAGGAATTAAAGTTAAAGGTTTACAGAACTACCGAAGAGCAATTACAGATGAAAGCGGTATGGCTTTATTATCTGGAATGCCCGCTAATTTAACCACCGATATAGTGATTGATTCTGACAGTATTAGCGAACCATTTTTAGTTGCAGCAAATGATGGCTTTTCTATAACCCCCCGTGCAGGTTTTGTTGAATATATGGAAATACCGCTTAATAATAGTAGCGAGGTTGAGGGCACTGTTTACAAACAAAGTGAACAAGGTAACAGTGAAGTACAGCCGTTCGCCACGATTAAATTACTCGACAAATTAGGTAAACAAGTGGCGCAAACACAAGCGGCTTATGATGGGTATTATTTATTTACAGATTTACGGCCAGGTCAATATAAAGCCGTAATAGATGATGAGTTTAAAGAGCGTAAATCCTTAAAAAATACACAACAAGTAACTGTAAACTTACCAGCGCAAGGTGAGGTAGTGATGGGGGTTGACTTCGAACTGAGAGAAAAGACACAAACGCCAGCGTATATTGCTAATGCAGGTGGTTTTTCATCGTTGTCAATTATGAAAGCGTATTACCAATTGATAAAGCGCCATTTGGATGAACAATCAAGGCGTGATGCGTTTTATATAAAAGATAACGAACAAAATCGTTATATTTTAGCTGTTGCTTACGCCGATTCAGAGCAAGAAAAACTTGAGCAGGTATGCAATAAATTAACTGCTAAAGGGCTAAAGTGTAAAATTCAAGCGCAACTTATCAGCCACTAATACTAACAAGGTTTAACCATGTATTTCATTAATTTATCTAAACACAATTTAGTAGTTATGACCTCTCTTGTAATGCTTGTTTTATCGGGCTGTAGTAGCACAACTAAACCAAGCGAAGTAGCAGCGACAAATCAAAAAGGCACACGTATTTCAGCAGAAGAATTGGCACAGTTAAAGGCTTCTTCTCAGCAATGGCAGTCTGCAAAAGAAGGCGTTGAGCGGTTATTAATTATAGAAGAAGATTTAAAATTATTAATAAGCCAACTTAATGCAGTGGTAAAGCAAGAAGGCGACTCAAATGAGGCAGTGCGATCAGTAACAATTAGCCCGTTAAAAAAAGTAGAAGAAAAACCTCAAACAGCAATAACAAAACCGGCAATAAAAATAGAAAAAACATCCCAAATGCTATCGTCTCCAGTAATAGCAAAAGCAGAAAAACCAGTATTAAAACCTGAAGTTGATGAAACTAATAAGGTAAAAAGAATAACACCAGCCAGTAGTGAAAAAGCTGAATATATACCTGCAACAGCACGGTACGCACTACAAGTTGCAGCTGTTACAGATAAAACGCGCTTAAAGCAAAGCCTAAATGAAATAAAAAATAACAGTCCAGAGCTATTTCAGGGACCGTTTATTGCCAATATAGAGAGCGTCGACATTGGTGGTGTAACTTTTTATCGTTTAAAGCTAGGCGCTTATGAAACCCAAGCTAATGCAAAAGCGGGTTGTGATAAACTTAAAAAACGAGAGATTAATTGTGTAGTTAGCCACTACACGCAAGCACCATTAAATAACTAGGCATAATAATTGCTTCATCCTAATTATGTTTTAATGAGGATGGCAATTATGCGCCTTTTACTGCCTTTATTATTTTTAAATTTAGCTGCTTGTAACTTGGTGCCACCGCCAGAACCAAGTGTGCCTACAGATGCACCTAAAGCGGCCATGGCTCCTTTTACGGTTAATGACTATGTAGTTAATTTAACGTCGCAACTTAACCACCTAAACGGAGCATTAAATGCTAATGCACGTGTTGGCGTTAGTAGCTTCTTTTATGCAGATGCACTAGATACAAAATTGGTGACAGGGCAGGCCTCAGGATTAAGTCAGCAGATCCAAGAAAGTCTGCTTACACAATTTACTCAACTGGGTTATCACACCGTTGAATACAGACTTGGGAATAACCTCTCTTTATCAGAAAACTCAGACAGTATTTTAAGTCGCGATTTAAGTAAATTACGTAATCGCCAAAATATTGACTTAGTTATCACAGGAACAGTGACTCGCCAGCAGCATGCATACATAGTTAATGCACGGCTTGTGAATATAGAAAATAAACAGGTGCTCTCTGCGGGAAGTACCGAGATCCCAATTAATGTAATGTGGGGCAATGAGAAAATTCAGCAGCGTGACGGACTTTTATACCGAAGCGAATACTAATTTGGAGCACAAAATGAAAAACCTATTAATTACATTATGCTTACCACTGGGCTTTGGTTGCTCTCAAATACTAGGCACAATGAATACAGACACCACAACACCACAAAGTGAGCAAAGCAATCAACTGGTGAGTAACCAACGCGACGTTGCAGCGCCTGTTTCTGACGATAACTTATTTCAGTCAGGAATGGCTCCACAGGATAACTACACAAAAGCAACACCGCCAATGCGCAAAAATATTAACCATTATGTGCGCGGCATAATGCAAGACATGGTTGAAAACTTACAGTACGTAAGTGAACAAACACCGTTAGCTGTTTCGAGTTTTGTTTTTTTAGATGAAGACTACAACGATGGTAGCTTACTAGGGAACCAAATTGCAGAAAGCTTCATGCATGAATTACACAGCTTTGGTGTACCCGTTATTGATTTTAAAACAACTGATTATATGCGTGTTACCTCAACAGGCGACTTTGTATTTAGTCGCGACTATTTAGAGCTAAATCAAGATCAAAACTTTAAATATGTACTTGCCGGTACGCTTGTAAACCATCAAGGTGGTGTACTTGTTAATGCACGTATTGTTGGGCTAGAAAGTAAGGCCGTAGTAGGTTCTGCACAAGGGTTTATTCCACAGTCGGTTGTTGATGCGCTTAATAGTAGTTATCGCACTGATGGCATAATGTTAAAACAAGCAAGCAAGTGAGATAATTATGTATAGTAAATTATTTAACCGCTTTATCGTTTTTTTTGCTTTAGCTAACTTAGCAGGTTGTGCCTTTACTCAAAATAGTGGAAGTGCTGAAATTAATACGCCTTCAACCACACAAGTAAATTATGACCTAGCAAGCATGCTTAAAATAGCCGAGCAAAAATCAACTCAAGATGATGTTAACGGTAATCAATTTACACCACTTCAGCACCATAAAACACTTGCTAACTATGTAGAGCAAATGGCACTTGATTTGGTTGATACGCTTGAATTTGAAAGTGATACCGACACCAATATTAATATTGCCGTTACTACCTTGGTCGATCTTGATTCATCGCTTACTAAAAGCAATCAATTGGGTAATCAAATTTCTGAAACGTTAATTCATCAGTTACAAAAGTTTGGTTATGGCGTGGTTGATTTTAAAACAACCCAAACAATAGATGTAAATAGCCGTGGTGATTTTGCTTTTTCGCGCGATATTGAAAAGCTTAGCGAAGAGCAAATGGCGAGCCATGTATTAGCGGGTACATTAATTTATCGCAATGATGCTGTTGTTGTAAATACACGTGTAATTAACGCGCATACAAAAAAAATCGTCGCGAGTAGTCGAAAACTAATCCCAATTTATGTACTAAATAAAGAAGATATATACTTATCAAGCAATTAAGTTCAGTTGTTGCTTGATATAAAAAACCAGATGCCGTTATAATTCACATCTCTAAGCACACAGCTTATTTGTGGCCTCTTAGTTAAATGGATATAACGGCCCCCTCCTAAGGGGCAGTTGCAAGTTCGATTCTTGCAGGGGCTACCAATTAAATCAATGAGTTATATTTTAACTTCCCTTCCTTATACTTTGTGTATAGCGTATATGTAGTAGTGTTGCACTTTTTAATTAAAGGCGTTTAAAGCTTCTTGCTCACATTTTTCACGCTCTGAAACCATGGCTTCAAAGTCGGCTTGAATTTGTGCTAGAACAGTTGGTGGGTTAAGTCGTTTGATTCTTTTAAATTGAATGCTTTCTTCTTCATCATAGGCGAGTATTGCTAAAGTGATTTTTTCGCGTTCGATACCATTTGAAAATATTCCTTCGGCATCTAATTGTATGAGCACTTTTTCCATTGTCGTTAGCCATTGATGCCAATTATCCATTGCTTCTATATCTGATTGAAACAAATCAATGCTGTCTTCTAGTTTTTGGCACTCTAGAGTTGTTTCATCAAAGTATTCGGAATAATCCTCAAGCATCGGGTAATCCTCAGGGTTCCATTTAGCCATGTAAAAGCTACTTACATCGTTGTTGTACTCTGCTTCAAATACTTTTTTTAAATCCGATAAGGTATTAAACATTGGCAGTAGTGAGTAGCTACCTGTGTGGTAAAAGCCCATTACATAAAGATCGTTACCGTATTTTTGTATAATGTTTTTAAATGCTTTTTTAGTATCTTGATAAAGTGTTTTTTCGAAGTTTTTAGTATCTAACATGAGGTCATTATTTCTTTTATTAGTACAGAAATTTATATGAAAAAGAGAGCGATTAAAACTCACTCTACTAAAATGAAATAACCAGAGCTATTATATAACCCTGGTTATTGTAAGTTAATATTAACCATCACTTGTAATTGTATCAATTAATTCACTAAGCACGGCTTCAGATTGACTTGTTTCTACTTGGCAAGTACCTGCATTTAAATGACCACCACCGCCGTATTTAAGGCACAGTTCGCCAACATTGGTGTTTGAACTGCGGTTAGTTATTGATTTACCTATGGCATACACTACGTTTTGTTTTTTAAGGCCCCACATTTTATGAATCGAGATATTGCAGTCGGAGTACATGGCATAAATAACAAATCGGTTTGTGGCGTAAATTGTTTCTTCTTGGGTTAAATCAAGAACCACTAAGTTTTTATGAACGATAGCGCATTGAGAAATTTGTTCTTTAGCTTTTTCGTTATGCTCGTTATATAAAGCAACACGTTCGGCTACGTCTTCCATTTTTAGGATTTCTTCGATGCTCTGATCTTTACATGCATCAATGAGTTTCATCATTAATTGATAATTTGAAATTTTAAACTCGCGAAAACGGCCAAGGCCTGTTCGCGCATCCATAATAAAGTTCATTAATACCCAATCTGTTGGGTTTAATATTTCGTCTTTTGAAAACTGAGCAGCATCGCCTTTATCAACAGCGTCCATCATTTCAACAGAAATATTTGGAAGTTTTTCAGCGCCGCCATAATAGTCATAAACTACGCGTGCTGCTGATGGCGCTTCTGGATCAATAATATGATTTTTTATGTCGCTTGAGTTACGAACGGTTTCGCTAAGATGATGATCGAATGCTATGTGGCAGCCTGCAACGTAGGGGAGGTTGGTCGTGATGTCGTTTTCGGTAATGTCTATTTTGCCATCTTGCATGTCTTTTGGATGAACAAACAAAATATCATCAATTAGGTCTAAGTCTTTAAGCAATACGGCACAAACTAAGCCATCAAAATCGCTGCGAGTGACTAGTCTAAATTTATTATTGGGCATAGCTATTCCATCTTTTTTAATTGAATTATCAATTAAGTGTAACAGCTAAAATTTTTTTTGAGAGGTCAGCTTAAAAAAATTATAAAAAAAAGCCAAAACGTTAGTTTTGGCTTTTGCTTAGCAAGTTTGTATGTGTGGTAAATAGGTTATGCGCCTGGGCCACATTCCATACATGAATTTACAATGTCTGGGCCAAATTTAAGTTTGGCATTTAAGTCGCGAAGGGCGGTACGTAACCCTTCTTCAATTACTGGGTGGTAAAATGGCATATCAAGCATTTCTGGTACGGTCATTTTGTTTTGTACAGCCCATGCTAGTAAGTGAGCAATGTGTTCGGCTTGTGGGCCAATAAACTCAGCACCTAAAAATAAGCCTGTGCCTTGCTCTGCATATACACGCATATGACCTTTGTTTTTAAGCATTACTCGGCTTCGGCCTTGATTTTCAAAGCTGACTTCGCCTACTTCAAAACAACCGCATGGGCCTAAACGGTCGGTAATTTGCTTGTAGCTTTCGCCGACCATTGCTATTTGTGGGTCGCTAAATACGGCTGCAATTTTTGCTCTACGCAGACCTATACGTACATCTGGGAAGCGCCCTGCATTTTGACCTGCAATAGCACCTTGGTCAGATGCCTCGTGTAACAATGGGAGCATGTTACTCGCATCGCCTGCTATAAATATGTTTGACTCACCACACTGCATTGTGTGTGTGTCTGCGTGCGGTACGCCGCGCTCATCAAGTTCAATGCCGGTGTTTTCAAGGCCTAGTTTATCTACGTTTGGTACTCGGCCTGTGGCTGCAAGTACGTAGTCAAACTGTTCGGTGTGTTTTTCACCTTGTTTGTCGGTGTAAGTTAGCTGTGCTTTATCGCCAACTTGCATCATGTCAGATACGTTTGAGTCGGTATCTACAAAAAATTCTTCAGCAAAAACAGTATTCGCATAGTCTTTTACTACAGGGTCTGTAAGTGGGCCAATTGCGCCGCCTACACCAAATAGTTTTACATTTACGCCTAGTCGGCTAAGTGCTTGGCCAATTTCAAGACCTATTACACCAGGGCCAAATACAGCGACTGATTCTGGTAGGTCATCCCAATCAAATACGTCGTCGTTTATAATAAGTTTGTCGCCAAAGTTATTAAATACGCCGGGGTATGAAGGGCGTGAGCCGGTTGCAATTACAAAGCGTTTTGCTGTAATAATTGTGTGGTCGTCTATTTGTACGCGGTTTGTGTCTAAAAATTTAGCGTAACCACGAATTTTATCACCCTCTGGTAATTCATCTACGGCTTCTACTACGAATCCTGCAAAACGATCTCGTTCACTTTTAACGCGTGCCATAACTGCTTTGCCATCAATAACTGGCTTTGAGCTATGAACACCAAATGCAGGTGCCATTTCAATTGCGTGTGCGGCTTCGGCGGCTGCAATCAATAACTTGCTTGGCATACAACCAACACGTGCACATGTGGTGCCGTATGGGCCTGATTCGATCATTAATACATTTTGTGTGAACTGTTTAGCATTACGATAAGCACTTAAACCAGCAGTGCCTGCGCCTATAACAACAACATCGGTTTGCAATTCTTTCATAGTATTTTTTCCTCTAATAAATAGGGGCATAAAAGCCCCTATTTTTTACCTACTTACGTTAGGCATTTAATTTACTTATTGATTAAGCAAAGTATTTTTCTAAGTCGTCTGAACCACCGATGTGTTTACCACCAATGAATATTTGTGGAACAGTTTCACGACCAGATACAGCTTTTAGACTTGTTAGTGATGCGCCTGCACCCATAACAATCTCTTCATATGCGAAACCTTTCTCTGCAAGAAGCTCTTTCGCTTTTTTACAGAAAGGACAGCCAGGTTTAGTAAAGATGCTTACTGGTTCTGGTTTAGCTTGCTTAGGGTTGATGTAATCAAGCATTGTGTCTGCGTCAGATACTTCAAACGGGTCACCTGGTAAATCTGGTTCGATGAACATTTTGTCAATCACGCCATCTTTAACAAGCATAGAGTATCTCCAGCTGCGCTTACCAAAGCCTAGGTCGTTTTTGTCTACTAACATGCCCATGCCGTCAGTAAATTCGCCGTTGCCGTCTGGTAATAAAGTAATGTTTTGCGCTTCTTGATGCTCAGCCCATGCGTTCATTACAAAGGTATCGTTTACTGATAAACATACAATTTCGTCAACGCCGTTTTGCTTAAGTACGCCTGCTAATTCGTTATAACGTGGTAAGTGAGTTGATGAACATGTCGGTGTGAATGCACCTGGTAGTGAAAACACTACAACAGTTTTACCTTTAAAAATGTCATCTGTTGTTACTGATTTCCAATCATTATTTTCGCGAGTTGCAAATGTAACACTTGGGATTGTTTGACCTTCGATATTGTTTAACATAGTTTTTGTTCCTCTTGATTTGTTGATAGCCATTATGGTGAATAATTAAATATAGTTCCAATCGTTTGTTTGTATTAAACTGATAGTTATAAACTATCACGTAGAGCTGAATATGAACTTAAAAGATTTTGAATATGTAAAAGCAATAGCGCAATATAAGCATTTTCGCAAAGCTGCCGATGCATGTTTTGTTAGCCAGCCTACATTAAGTGGTCAAGTAAAAAAACTCGAAAATGAGCTTGGCGTTACTTTGTTTGATCGCTCAACCAAACAAGTCACCTTAACAGCAAAAGGTGAACGTTTGTTGACGCAAATAGAAATTATTTTAGAACAAACGCAAATACTCAAAGAACTTGCTGCTACTTCTAACGAGCCTCTACAAGGTAAATTAACTATTGGTATTATCCCTACCATTGCGCCTTACTTGTTGCCTGCGTTATTAACATCAATGAAAGCGGCATTTATTGATAGCCAGTTTTCGTTTATTGAGATGCAAACAGCAACAATTTTAGAAGCTTTAAACAAGGGTGAACTCGACTTTGCTATTCTAGCTGATGTGCCAGAGCTTATTAATTACCATACGGTTGCTTTATACAAAGAAGATTTTTTAGTGGCGGTATCACACGATAACGCGCTTTCTAAGCATAAAAAAGTAGCGCTGAGCGATCTTCAAGGATGCAGCCTATTAATGTTAAGTGATGGTCATTGCTTTAAAGATCAAGCCCAAAAGTTTTGTTTTTCCGCAGGGGTCGATGTATCTAACCAGTATAAAGGTAATAGTTTAGAAACATTATTAGCGTTAGTGGCTATGGATGACGGTATTACATTTGTACCAAAGTTAGCATGTACCGACCGTGTAGGGATTGATTACTTGCCTATATTCCCTAATCAGCAGCGTAATGTGGTGTTTGCATGCAGAAAGCATTATCCGCATTTATCTGGTGTAGAACAATTGGGCGAGTGGTTATCGGCTCACCCTAATTTAAAAGCTAAATTGAGTAAAAAACTCTAAAGATCTTGGCTGATTATTTCTACTACATCGTTAATTTGCACGCCAGGTAGTGGTTTGTCATCAATACTGACTGCTACTGCGGTTTGCTGATAAAGCTGCTCTACGCGAATTTTATTAAGCGTGGTGATGGTGTGCGGCATTACATTACCTGCCGCGTCGGTTAAATAGTTATGGTGCGCAATGCTTAGCATTTGGCCTTTTTTTAACCCATGAGCTTTACCCAAGTTAATAACGATTTTGCTATTTTCCATATGCATTATTTTACCTTGTGTAGGTAGGCATGCCATGGCTGCTTGAATATCATAACTCACTGATTGGTTGATATCGGTTATGCTTTGCCCATAAGGCGATTGCCAAAACCTATCACTATTAACATCCACTATGGTTGTTTTTTCAAATGGCCAAATTGCTTGAGTATGGTAACTATTTTGCCAAAGCTGCTCATAGGTAGTGCCATCAAATAGTGCAAACTCAATGTTGTAACTGCGCTCATACGCCTCGTCCTGCCAAAATGCATAATCGTTATTGAGTTTGTCGCTAGTCGAAAGGCTGGTTATTTGGCTAAGCAATACATATTGAGCGTTACTGCGCGAAGATATTTCTTCTAATTTAGCGTTTGAATAGTCGTGCTGCTGCGAAAAGTATTTATCAACGCTTATTGCATTATTATAGTAAGCAATAGGCACTGCGCTCATTTTTGATTTTTGCAGTGAGGTAAAAATATTTTTGCTAATCGCTTTACTTACGTCAAATATTTGACCCATTTTAGCGTGTTCACGATGAACAAGTTGGCTTTGTGTAACGGCCACAAACTTATTAAAACTATTTTGTGGGCATTGCTCTGTTTGAGAAAAAATATCGAGTCGTAATGTAATAGCAAATTTATTGTCGTATTTATTTTCGCTGACCAGTTCAATTTTTTGAATTTCGCCGTGGCTGCTAATTTTTAGCTGATCTTGCATTAACACGCCATCTACCAAGGTTTGCACCGAGCTAACCCGTGCGCCAGAGAACACTAACGCTTGTGTAATCGCATCTTTTATAGCGGCAGATTTGGCAGCGCTCGTATCACCATTTTGAACGTTCGCATGGCCCGTTGATTCATACCACTGCGCTTTAGTAAAAGGGGAGAACGTTAATAATGCCGTTGCACTTAACCCTGCAAATGCCAATGATAAAAACGACTTCATACTTTTACTCCAATTAAACGTTAGCTATTAACTAGGTAGAGCAAGGACTGTACCAATGTTATTTGGTAATACTATAAATGGCATTAAACGTGCATATGTACTGCTAATTACTATACAAGGGCTAGATGCTATGCGAGCGATTTCATTACTTATTACACTTGGGTGTTTAACCTTAGGTGGTTGTAGCAGCGTTTTTGATAAGCATGTTGAATATAAATATGTAGAGCCAAATAATTACCCAGTTTTAAAAGCGATAGGGTATGCACCTATTAGCTTACAAAAAGGCGCTAACGCGTCGCAAAAGCAACTTATGGCAATTAAAGCTTCTAAGCTTGAGGCTTACCGCGAGCTTACTGAACAAGTATATGGGCAAAAAATTACCGCAGGAACAACGGTGGAAGGTTCAATTGCTCAAGACGATTACTTAGAAAGTAAAGTGCAGGGGCTCATTAAAGGTGCGCAAATTATAAAAACGTATGCTGTTGATGATACCTATGTAACCGAGCTTGAGCTCAACATGAAGCGTGTGCACGATTTATACATAGGTGAAGTAAAACCACGCGAAGTTAAAAAAGTAACGTACTACTAAAAAAGTTATTCAAAATATCTCATCCTCTTATATTGAGTGCTATGCTGTTGTTAGGATTAATTTTTAAGCAGATTGCGTAGTGCTCAACAGATGTATTTTATTGCCACTTATATTAACAGTGGCTCTGTAAATGGCGTTTAAGCCAACTCATTTAAATCCTAAATTATTTATATGGTGCAAAGCCAATTTGCGCTACCTATTGTTGTTTTTTGTACTCTCTAGTGGCGTGCTTGCAAGCCGACTAACTATTCAATTTAATACCTTTATTGAGCTGATGGGTCAAAAATATGGACCTGCGCGAGCGGCTGTTGCACGTAACTGGCAAAGTATGTTGGTACAAACTCAAAATAAACCAGAACAACAACAAATTCTTATTGTTAATGATTTTTTTGCGCGTAATTTACGCTATCAAACTGATATTTTGCTATGGAAACAAAACGATTATTGGGCAACCCCTTTAGAAACGTTAGGCAGAGGCTTAGGTGATTGTGAAGATTACGCAATAGCAAAGTATATAAGCTTAAGAGCCCTAGGGGTGAGCGACGACAAGTTACGTCTTATCTATGTAAAAGCAAAAATTGCGGGCACTAACAAAACGCAAGCACATATGGTGTTAGGTTATTTTGCTACACCAAACGCTCAGCCACTTATTTTAGACAGTTTAATAACAAAGGTTTTACCTGCTGCAAAACGTGTAGATTTAAGCCCAGTGTTTAGCTTTAACAGCCAAGGTTTATGGGCTAATAATTCAACCAAAAGTGTAGCCAGCCCAACAGCAAGACTTTCACGCTGGCGTAAAATTTTGGAGCAGACAACCAAAGAAGGAGTTATGTGGTAATGGCATCATTTTCCTTATCTAAGTACCTTAAAAAACGAAAAATAACACTCAGGCAAGAGCTATGGATTGCTCTTTTAATTGTTATTTTTGTAGGCTTTATAAGTAGTGTTTTAATTAGCACTAATTCGGCTAAAAGTTATTTTTCGACCCAGCTGTACTTAAAAAATGTAGATAACGCCAGTTCACTTGCGTTAATGATTAGCCAATTAGACAAAGACCCCGTTGAGCTTGAATTATTAGTATCGGCCACATTTGATACCGGTCACTATAAGCGAATAGAACTACAAGACCCTAATGGTGAGGTGATTGTTAAACGCACGTTTACCGATGAACTTAAAGCGACGGCTCCACAGTGGTTTAGATCAATTTATGCATTAAATGTAGAGCCAGGGGTTGGGCAAGTAAATGATGGTTGGCAGCAGTTTGGTACTTTGTTTATAGAAAGCCATAGTCAATATGCTGAGCAAGCCTTATGGGAAAGTGCGCTTAAACTATTTTTCAGTTTTTTAATTGTTGCTTTTTTTGCTTGTATAGTTAGTGCTTACTTTTTAAGTAGGATATTAAAACCACTTGATGATGTTGTGTATCAGGCTAATGCATTTGGTGAAAAACGTTTTATTAAATCGAGCGTTCCTCGCACTTTTGAGTTTGCCCGTTTAGTGCAATCAATGAACCAGTTATCTACTCGTTTTAGCCGTATTATTAAAGAAGATAATAAACGTTTAGAAGAGCTTAGATTTAAATCGCAACACGATGAGCTAACTGGTTTAGCAAATAGAGAATACTTTGGTGCAACGCTTGAGGCTCACTTACAAAAATCGAAAGATCATGCCCATGGGGCCTTGTTTTTATTTAGGGTTGTTAACCTCGATCGAGTAAGTGAGGAAGTGGGACGAGTAGAAATGGTTAACTTTCTACGTCGATTTTCACAGATGTTGGTTAGCTTTTTAGAGAGTAACCAAGAACACTTTTCTGAAAATTACATTGCACGTATTTCTCACAGCGATTTTACAGTTTTATTTAGTGATATTGATAATATTCAAGCAATCAGTGAGCGTATTTTATTGATGCATCAATCGTTTGTTGAAGAGTATAAAAACGTTAAGCTAGCCATACCTCACAGCTGTACTTATATTCAAAAAGACGATACACGATTTGACGTACTAAAACGTGTTGATGAATTACTAAAAGCGGGAAATATAAAACAAGGCGTTGTAAGAGCTAAAATAGTTGAAAATAAACAAAAAAGTAATTTGTTTGATGATGCTGATAGCTGGAAAAGTGAAATAGAGTCAGCCTTAGATAACCAAACACTCGAAATAAATACCTATCCAGTTATGAGCTTTTCAGGGCAATTAATACAAAGTCAATTAGGACTTAGCTTAGAGTTAGGCGGAAAGTTATATCGTGCAAGTTATTATTACCAGTGGGCTAACCGACTAAAGTTATTAGCGCGTTTAGATTGGGGTTTAATCAAGGCGTTGGTTGCCCAGTACAACGCTGAACCACCAAGTGAACTGATTTCGGTTGAATTATCTGCACAAACACTACTTGATGATGCTGCGCTTGCTTCGATACTTACATACTTGTCAGCGTTTCCTGATTTAGCCTCTAAAATTTGTTTTGATATTCGTGAAAGTATTGCCGTTAGCGAAATTGAGATATTCAAAGATTTTTGTGAGCAGGCACGGTGCATGGGCGCTAAAGTAGCATTAAAACGTGTAGGCCCTGAATTTACTAAAATTAATAAAATTCAGGAGTTTGGTCTTGAAATGATTAAGGTTGATAGCGTTTACGGCCACAATATTAGTTACAGCCAAGATAACCAAACATTCCTGCGAGGAGTGTGCACGTTAGCGCATTCAATTGGCATTAAAGTGGTGGCTCAAGGTGTAACAAGTCAAGATGATATAGATACGCTTATTAACTTAGGTTTTGATGGGGTTATCAAAGAGTAAGTAACAGGCATTAACCGTGCGGTTAATGCCCCTTTACAACTAACATTAATTGAATGCGGTCGCGTACTTTTAGCTTATTAAATATAGAGCTCATATGCTCTTTAATTGTACGCTCCGTAATACTTAAAGATTCTGCAGCTTGCTTATTAGTTGCACCTGTTACAACAATATCAACTACTTGGCGTTCTCGTTTTGTGAGTAACTCAAGCTCGCATGTGCTCGCATATTTAAACGGTGTGTTTGATAAAGCCCCCACTAAGTTAGAGAGCAATTGCCCCGGTAACCATATTCCGCCAGAGCAAATAGTCTCAAGTACTTGTTCGATAATTACTTTAGTAGCTAGCGCTTCTACGTAGCCCCTAGCTCCTGCTTCAAGCGCACTTCTTAGTTGATTTATTTCTAGTTCGTTGGTCATAACAATAACCAGTAAACGTTGCTGAGAATACTTTTTAACAAGCTCAAGCCAATTAGGTGTTCCGGCCAAAACCCAAATAATACTTGATGCCGTGACTCTGTGTGGTTCTTTTGTGCATATCAAACAACCAGGAAACGCTGTATGCCAGTGTTTCGATTCAAATTCAGGCTGTGTAATAAAAATACTTTGGCGCATTACTTCTCCATTTATAAAATGTTTTAACGCTCTGTCATTGCTTGCGATGTAGCTCTAAGAACCGGTTTTAAAATATACTCAAGTACGGTTTTTTTACCGGTAATAATATCCACTTGAGTGGTCATTCCTGGAATAATAGTTAGTTCTTTCGAAAAATTATTTTTGGTAGTTTTTAGCTGCACTAAATAAAAGGTGTTTTCGCGGTCATCCGTAATTGTATCGGCACTTATATGTAATACTTCGGCTTCTAGGCCACCATATACGGCAAAGTCATAAGCACTAAATTTTATCATTGCAGATTGCCCAGGGCGTAAAAATGCAATGTCTTTAGGTGGTATTTTTGCCTCTACAACAAGTTGATCGTCAAGCGGCACAATTTCCATAACATCACTACCGGGCTGTAAAATACCGCCAACAGTATTAACTAATAATCGTTGTACAGTGCCTTTAACAGGAGAGCGTATTTCAGTTTGAGTTACTTTATCGGCTAAGCCAGATTCGGTTTCTTTAATTGAATCTAATCGCAGTAGCGCTTCAGAGAGTTCATTGTTCCAGCGGTTAATCATAACGAGCTCAACTTCAGTTACCTTATTTTTAGCTTCGTTAATGGCCGAAAGACTCCTATTTATAACGGCTTTGGTTCTGTTTATCTCGCCGTTTAAATCAACTATTTGACGCTCTAAACGAATAATATCTATATCCGAAATGGCACCGGTGCGTAACAATGGGCGGGTCACTTTAAGCTCCCTGTTTGTTAAGCGTAGCGCACTGGTATGCTGCTGAAGTGCCGCTTTTGCTTCAATATAATCTTGGTGTCGCTGTTCTAGTTGGCGTTTGTGAATGCTTACCTGTTGCTCTAGCTCTTGGCTGTTACTTAAATAAAGAGAGCGTTCGTGTTGAACCACCTGAGGTGCATTTTTTATAACATCTTCGCTAAATACGAGCTCCTTTTTTTGAGTGAGGGCTCTGAGCCTTGCAACTTTTGCACTTAACGATTCAACCTTGGATTGGTTTTCTCTAAAGCTAGAAATAAAGCGGGTAGGGTCTATCTTAATAAGTACATCACCCTCGTTTACTATTTGACCTTCTCGGACATTTATTTTTTCGACCATACCGCCGTCATAAGATTGAATTAGTTGTAGTTTATTAGAGGGAATAACCCGTCCCTCGCCACGAGCAACTTCATCCAAATTAGCAAAGCCAGACCACACAATAAGGCATATAAACGTTAAACAAATTAAATAAAGCAGTAACCTAGCGCTTGCTGGCTCTTGCTGCATTTTTTCCCACTGTGCATCTACTACCCAGTCTTTAGTATTTGGCGGTGAGATCCATCCTTTAAATAGTTTATTAAATACGGATGGCTTCCCTTGTTTTCTTGCCTCAATTGCTTTGCTAACAGATTCAAAAGAGCGTTGTTCAAGTGGTTTTTTGTTATCACTCATGAGGCTTGCTCCACGGTTTTATTATTTAACGCCGCAATTACTTTTTGTTTTGGTCCATCAGCAACCACCTTTCCGTTATCTAAAACTATAATACGGTCAACAAGCTCGAGTAATGATGAGCGGTGAGTCACCACAATTAGGGTTTTATCTTTAGAATAATCTTTTAAATTGTTAATAATTTTACTTTCACTATTGTGATCTAGCGATGAGGTTGGCTCATCTAGTAATAGTATTGGCGGATCGTTAATTATGGCTCTTGCCATACCTACAGCTTGGCGTTGCCCTCCTGATAATTGGCGGCCTTGCTCGCCTACTTGTAGATCAAATCCGTCTGGGTGCGAATTAATTAAATCAAATAATTGGCTTCGCTCACAGGCTTCAATAATTTGCTCGTCTTTGGCATGCCAAGCGCTTATCGTAAGGTTGTCTTTTAAGGTCCCATAAAAGAGGGCAACGGTTTGCGGTACATAACCAATATTATGGCGAAGCTCTGCAGGGTCAATTTGATGTATATCGTTATTGTCCATCAAAATTGCTCCAGAACAGGGTTCGTATAGCCCTAAAATAAGCTTTTCTAATGTACTTTTACCTGAGCCATTACGTCCTAAAATAGCGACTTTTTCACCTGCTTTAATTTTAAAACTAACGCCGTTGAGTGCATTATGAGATTCGTCAGAGTATTTAAAACAGACGTCTTTAAATTCTATATCACCTTTTAAAATTGGGTGGCTTAGCCAGTGCTTACCCGGTGGACGTTCAACCTCTTTTTCCATAATTTCGTTCAGTGATTGCATTGCTATTGCCGCGTGATGATACTGCGCTAATACGGCGGCTGACTGCCCAATAGGCCCCATAGCACGAGATGATAATAAGTAAGCTGCAATTAATCCGCCTTGAGTTAGCTCACCTTCAATAACGAGGTGTACGCCTATTATCATTATTATCACGCCTACACATTGCTGTATCCACGATGCTGTATTTGATATGGAGCTTGAAACGAGTCGGCTTTGTGCGTTTACTTGCGCAATGTAAATGGTCGACTTTTCCCATACAGATTGTGTTTTACACTCTGAGTGAAAGCTTTTTACATCTTCAATATTGGTTAAACTTTCTACTAATACTGCATTTCGCATTGAGCTTGCTTTCATTGTTTGCTCTGAAAGAGCTTCAAGTTTGCGGTGTGCGGCTATAGCGTAAGCTAATAATATAAGTGCGCCCGCTATAATGGGTAAACTTAGAGGTACGCCAATAATGGCGATAACAATTAAATATAAAACTACGAATGGTAAGTCGACTAATGCGACAAGCGTTATGGAGCTAAAAAAGTTACGTACAGCTTCAAATGATTGAATATTGCTAGCAAAGGAGCCCGCTGATGATGGACGGTTTTTTAGTTTCATACCTAATACCCGCTCCATAATTACAGCCGATACTTTTACATCTATTCTACTTGCAGCAAGCTCTACAAAGTAGCCTCTTACTAAACGCAATACAAAGTCAGCAGTGAGTGCTATTAAAATACCAATGGCAAGTACCCACAGGGTTTCTGTTGCATGGTTGGGCACAACGCGGTCATATACGTTCATTACAAATAAAGGCATAGCAACCGACAAAAAGCCCAAAGCAATAGCCGAAATGATCACGTCTTTATAAAGTGAGCGGCATTCTTTAATTACTCCCCAAAACCATCCGTCTTTTGATAGTTTTTCAAGTACAGGTGTTCGCTCATCAAATGCAAATTCTGGTTGAGCATAAATAACTAAACCAGCACTGTTGCCTGCTAACTCATCAATGTTTTGTTCGACAACTGATTCAGTAAGTTCTGGGTAAATTACGCTCACCAGTTGCTTATCGTAATCAATAGAGTTAATAACACAGGCTTGGTTATCTTTTAAAATTAAGATGGCAGGTAGCAGTGCTGTATTAATTTTTTGTAGTGGCTTATTAACAACTTTTGATTTAAAGCCAATGCGCTTTGCTGCGCGCGAAAAACCTGATGGAGTGAGGTTTCCATCAGTTAGAGGAAGTCCATTTAATAATGCTTCTCTTGAAAACTCTTTATCATGATGACGACATAAAACTGCTAGGCAGTCCACGAGTATGCCACCATGATCAAGTACATCGTTTAATTCCATAAACCATCCAATGTTATGTAGAACTGCATGCGGTTGTTATACCAACCTGCATAAATCTTTGATCAATTTAACGAATTAAATTGCACTATAACGTCGTTAAAAATTTTTTATTTAGAACAACTAGATA
>NZ_AUTN01000077.1:0-26779 GCF_000497955.1 Pseudoalteromonas sp. TAE56 | reverse complement strand
TGTGTCCCCATCGTCTAGAGGCCTAGGACACCGCCCTTTCACGGCGGTAACAGGGGTTCGAATCCCCTTGGGGACGCCACTTACTATTTTTATAGTGAGTGTAGTGTTATTAAGAAAGCTCGTCTGAAACGAGTCTAAAAATTCAGTTGTCCTAGTGACACATTTATGTGTCCCCATCGTCTAGAGGCCTAGGACACCGCCCTTTCACGGCGGTAACAGGGGTTCGAATCCCCTTGGGGACGCCACTTACTATTTTAAGTACTGTATAAAGCAGTGTGACACCGCACTCTCTATACACGACGTTATCAAGAGTACTAATCTTTTGGGGATGCCATTTACTTATTTTAAGTAATGTATAAAGCAGTGTGACATCGCACTCTCTATGCACGACGTTATCAAGAGTACTAATCTCTTAGGTATGTCATTTACTTATTTTTTAATAGGGAAGTGCAGTGTTATTAGAATAAAACTCAAAAATAAATATCCTCATTTTACGCCCAACTTTTTATTTTTATATCAATCTATTTACACTTCGTTACAAAACCAAACCGATAATCGCTCCATATTCCTTGTTGTACTTTTAATTAGTCTTTAAACTCATTGAGTTAATTTAAATATGGACTAAAAAATGAAACTCACAAAAATTGCACTCGCTGTTTTACTTGCATCAGGGTTAGCTGCATGTAATAGCTCAACTCAAGCTGTTGATAAAAATATTGTTACAGAAACATCAATTCCTGGCGTTACACTTATTGAATCAGTGAAATCTAATGCAGGTGAAATCAACATACCGTATAAAAAATATAAACTAGATAACGGTTTAACGGTAATTGTGCATGAGGATCATTCAGACCCCTTAGTACACGTTGATGTAACATACCATGTTGGTTCTGCTCGCGAAGAGTTGGGTAAGTCAGGCTTCGCTCACTTTTTTGAGCATATGATGTTTCAAGGTTCAGAAAATGTTGCTGATGAGGAACATTTTAAAATAATATCTGAAGCAGGCGGTACTTTAAATGGTACTACTAACTCAGATAGAACAAATTATTTTGAAACAGTACCTGTAAATCAATTAGAAAAGATGTTGTGGCTAGAAGCTGATCGAATGGGCTTTTTACTCGATGCTGTAACCCAAGAAAAATTTGAAGTACAACGCGAAACAGTAAAAAATGAGCGCGGCCAACGCGTTGATAATCGCCCCTATGGTCGCTTAGGTGAGCGTGTTGCTCAAGCAATGTACCCTGATGGTCATCCATATTCATGGCCTGTAATTGGTTTTATGGACGATCTTAATCGCGTAAATGTAAATGATTTAAAAGCATTCTTTTTAAAGTGGTATGGTCCTAATAATGCAACGCTTACTATTGGTGGCGACATCAACGCTAATGAAATACTGCCTTTAGTTACTAAATACTTTGCGCCAATCCCAAAAGGCCCTGAAATTCCTACAGTAGAAAAAACAGCTGTAACACTAGATGCTGATAGATATATTTCAATGGAAGATAAAGTTCATTTACCTTTATTAAGTATGAGCTTCCCAACGACTTACGCTCGCTCTGAAGATGAAGCACCACTGGATATACTTGCTGAAATATTAGGTGGTGGTAATAATTCACTACTATACAAAAACTTAGTTAAAACTCAACTTGCTGTCCAAGCAAGTGCAAATCACCCATGCCAAGAGTTAGCGTGTTCAATTAGTCTTTATGCTTTACCAAATCCTACAGCAGGGAAAACGTTAGCTGATATGGAAAAAATCATTCGTGATTCATTTGTTGAATTTGAAGAGCGAGGCGTTACACAAGATGATTTAGATAAAGTAAAAGCTAAAATAGAATCGGGTGCAATTTTTGGTCTGCAAAGCGTATCAGGTAAAGTCTCTCAACTAGCCGCGTCAGAAACATTTACTGGTAATCCAAACTCAGCTAAAGATGAGATTGCACGTTATAACAAAGTTACAAAAGCTGATGTAATGCGTGTTTTTAATCAATATATCAAAGATAAATCTGCCGTTATTATGAGTGTTGTGCCAGAAGGGCAGACACAGCTTATAGCTGCACCAGACAACTTTACTCCTAAAACGCATGATTTTGGAGGTCCATCTACAACTTCAGCTGATGATTTAGTGGCACGAAGAGCTGTTGATACATTTGATCGAAGTGTTCATCCAGAGGCCGGCGCAAATCCTGCTGTTGATGTTCCTACTCTTTGGCAAACTAAGACCGAAAACGGTATTAAAATATTAGGTACTCAAAGTACAGAAACACCAACTACCGCTATTTTCATTAAAGTTCCCGGTGGCCTGTACAGTGAGCAAGCTAGTAAAGTTGGTTTATCATCAATAACTGCATCGTTAATGAGCGAGTCAACGCAAAACTACACTACAGAGCAGATGAGTAACGCGCTTGAAAAGCTAGGTAGCCAGGTAAATATCTACTCAGATAAAACACATACAAATGTGTATGTTTCTAGCTTAACCAAAAATGTCGATGCAACGCTAAAGCTTGTCGAAGAAAAGTTATTTAAACCAGCATTTAATGCAGATGACTTTGAGCGTAATAAAAAGCAAATCATTCAAAATATTCAACATTCAATGAAGGATGCTGGGTATTTAGCATCTAATACATATAGTAAATTACTATATGGAAACAATATAGCCGCACTTCCAAGCACTGGAACGCTTAATAGTATAGAGGCTATTACACTTGCTGACGTTAAAGCTTTTTATAGCGCAAACTTTAAACCGCAGGGCGCTCAAGTCATTATTGTTTCTGATTTAAAAGAGTCAACAATTGAACCAAAAGTTAAAGCTACACTTACAAACTGGAAAGGTAAACCGAGCTCAGTAGCGGTTGATTTCAGTGAACCTAAAGTAGAAACTAATGTGATTTATTTGGTTGATAAACCTGATGCTCCGCAATCAGAAATTCGTATTGGTAAACGCGATATGGTTGAAGATATTACAGGTGAGTTTTTTAAAGCTAACTTGATGAACTTTGCACTGGGCGGCACGTTTAACAGCCGTATCAATTTAAATTTACGCGAAGATAAAGGCTACACTTACGGTGCTCGCTCTCGTTTTTGGGGTGATAAAACATCGGGTGGCTTTACTGCTTCTGCAGCGGTGAGAGCCGACTCTACTGCAGCGTCTATTACAGAGTTTACTAATGAGCTTAATAACTATGCTCAAAACGGTGTCACTGACGAAGAGCTTATGTTTATGCGTAAAGCTATCAATCAAAAAGATGCGCTTAAATACGAAACGCCTAATGCAAAACTTGGCTTTTTAGCACAAATATTAGAATTTGATTTAAAACCTAGCTTTGTAAAAGAAAGAAATGAGATTGTTAGCAATATTAGCAAAGAAGAAGTTAACGCCTTAGCTAAAAAACACTTAAATACTAAAGACATGATTTATTTAGTAGTGGGTGATGCTAAAACACTCCGCCCAGAGCTCGAAAAATTAGGTATGAAAGTTGTTGATTACAGCCTTTAATATTTAAATAAATAATTGGAATTATAAAGCAGCTTTTTTAGCTGCTTTTTTTTGCCTAATTGTAGAGTGTTGATCTTTTTTGAAAAAGGGTTCACAAAGAACAACTACAGCATCTTTTCTCCAAGTATAAAATATAGTTTCGTAGCTTAAGCCTTCAAAGAACATCACATTCCTAGCTTTTTTATTCAGTACTTATAAAGATTCGATTTGGTAGCATAAATTTAAACATCCAACTTTATTAGGAGGATTTATGGCAAGTGGATGGGCACGAGACGGTGCAATTCAAGATCAAATTGATGCGAGTGTTAATGACGCCGTACAGTATGCAAGAAGCAATTTAATATCTGGCGCAAGTGCAGAACTATGTGATGAGTGCGACGAGAAAATCCTACAAGCACGAAGGCTTGCGTTACCTGGAGTGCGTTATTGTGTTGCATGCCAAGCTGCAATAGAAGGTAATGGTGCTAGCGCAAAATCATTCAATAGACGTGGTAGTAAAGATAGTCAGTTGCGTTAAAAAGGTGCTAAAAAGCACCTTTTATTTAATACCAATCTACACGAGTATCTGAACAATTCATAAAATTTGTTACACCCTCAATTAGGCCCCACATGACTAAGCAAATTGTTATCACTTGAATTTGTTAGTGAGTAATTTAAAAGTTACTCATGTCTTCTTTTTTCTGAATTAGCTCTATTGAGTAGCCATCAGGGTCTTTTACAAAAGCAATTTCAGTGGTACCGCCTTTTACAGGACCTGGTTCACGGCTAACATTGCCACCGGCTGCCTTAATATCAGCACAGGCTTTGTAAATATCTTCAAATTCAATAGCTATATGTCCATAAGCATTACCCAGGTCGTAGCTATCTTCATCCCAGTTATATGTCAATTCGAGGACCGTCGTGTCCTTTTCATTTCCATACCCAATAAAAGCTAATGTATACCGATACTCGTCATTGTCGGCTCTGCGTAATTCTTTCATACCCAAGACTTCAGTATAAAAAGCAATTGATTTGTCTAAATTAGCTACACGCAGCATAGTATGTAATAAACGCATTATTAAGTTCCTTTGGTGATTTTTTCAAAGTTCAGTATATTTTCAACTAAGCACTATTATTAAGCACATTTTGTGGTTTTATGTGTATTAGCCATATATGTAGGCGTTACTTATAGATCACAACCTCAATGCGATGGAGATTTGGAAGCTGTTCATGTATGGCCTTTATGATTTACCAATAACATCAATTGTAAATTGCCAATTAATGAACCGTTTTATTGAATTTTGCATATTTAAATAAAGAACACTTAATTATTGGTCAACCTATTAGTATAAAAAAAGTTACTGATTGTTCAACAAAAGTTAACCTGGGTTTGATTGGGTTAGTTCTCCCTAACTAATTGTTTTTATTTTGTATTAAATTTTTTTGTATGTAATTTGTAAAAATGCGGGGTTTACTTGGTTAACTTATTGGTTGACAAAAAAGGCGTATGGTAATACAGTTTTTGCATACCAATTGGTAAGTTGCTTGGTTTGAGTGAATACAATGTATTGGTAATTAATCAGAGTTACGTTTTGCACAGGTTAATTTATAAATAACTCAAGCTTAAAGTTACTCTACAAATTGAAACAAAAGACACAGCGTATTTATAGAGTAGATTTTACTTGTTCTTATAAAAGTATGCGCCACATATTTAGGAGTTATTCATGTCAAAACCAGTCATCGGTTTCATCGGCTTAGGCTTAATGGGCGGCAATATGGCCGAAAATTTACAAAACAAAGGCTATGAGCTAATTGTTATGGACCTTAGCAAAGATGCGGTTGCAGCATGTGTTGCTAGAGGCGCAAAAACAGCAAGCACTGCAAAAGAGCTAGCTGAAGGTTCAGATATTGTTATGTTTTGTCTTACAACGTCAGCAGTTGTAGAAAAAATTGTTTACGCAGAAGACGGTATCTTAGCAGGCATTAAAGAAGGTGCAGTATTAGTTGATTTTGGTACTTCTATCCCATCATCTACTAAAAAAATTGGTGCTGATTTAGCAGCAAAAGGCGCAGGCATGATTGATGCTCCTCTTGGTCGTACTCCAGCACATGCTAAAGACGGTCTTTTAAACATTATGGCTGCAGGCGATATTGATACATTCAATAAAGTTAAACCAGTACTAGAAGATCAAGGTGAAAATGTTTTCCATCTTGGCGAGCTAGGTGCTGGTCATACAACTAAGCTAATCAACAACTTCATGGGCATGACTACAGTATGTGCTATGTCACAAGCGTTTGCAGTTGCAGAGCTTGCTGGTGTTGACCGTCAACAACTTTTCGACATCATGTCGACTGGTCCATCTAATTCACCGTTTATGCAATTTTGTAAAAACTATGCGGTTGATAATGTTAGCGACCTTGGTTTCTCAATTGCTAATGCAAACAAAGATTTAGGCTACTTCCTACAAATGGTAGAAGACCTAGGTACACAATCAAAAATCGCTGAAGGTTCATCAGCTAACCTACAAGCAGCGTTTGACGCTGGTATGGGTCAAGGTAACGTTCCTGAAATTTTTGATTACTTCAAAAAGTTAGAAAAGTAAAAAACACGACAAATGGCGCTTAGCTTTATAGTTTAGCGCCAGCACACACACTTTCGATTGACGAGACTTAGCCTGCTTTGTGCAACACCACTTTTAAATATTCATAGAGCCTAATTCGAGTCACAATATAAAGAGTTAACTATGCGTTTAATTAATACTATAAAGCTAAGTTTAGTTCTGATTGGTTGTATATCTACGCAATTAGCAGCCAAAGATTATTTTGTAGATGATAAACAAGCCTTCCGTGATATTTCGTCTAACTTAGTTGCTGGCGACAAAGTAATCCTTAAAAACGGTACATGGTCTGACTTCGAAATCCTACTTGAAGGCCAAGGCACAAAAAACTCTCCTATTTTATTGACCGCTGAAACTAACGGTAAAGTAATTTTATCGGGTCAATCTAACCTAAGACTTGCAGGTAAATACCTTGAAGCTTCAGGTTTAGTATTCAAAGACGGCTATACACCGAGCTCAGCTGTAATAGAGTTTCGTAAAAATAAAAATGAATTAGCCTACAATTCACGAGTTACACAAACAGTAATCGATAATTACAGTAATCCAGACAAACGAGAGTCTGATTATTGGGTGGCACTATATGGACAACATAACCGCTTCGATCATAGCCATTTAGTCGGCAAACGAAATAAAGGCGTGACAGTTGCTGTGCGTTTAAATACTGAAGCAAGTCAGGAAAATTATCATCGTATAGATAACAACTACTTTGGTTACCGTCCTACTTTTGGTTCGAACGGTGGTGAAACCCTACGTATTGGCACCAGCCATTACTCATTAACTGATTCGCATACATTGGTAGAGAATAACTACTTTGAACGCACCAATGGTGAAGTAGAAATTGTTTCGGTTAAGTCAGGCAAAAACATCCTTCGTAATAATGTATTTTATGAAGCGCGCGGTACATTAACGCTGCGCCACGGTAACGGTAACCTTATAGAAGAAAATATTTTCATTGGTAATGGTGTTGATCACACAGGTGGTATACGCGTTATCAATAAAGACCAAATTGTAAGAAACAACTACCTACAAGGTCTAACAGGATATCGTTTTGGCAGTGGTTTTACTGTGATGAACGGCGTACCAAATTCATCTATTAATCGTTATCACCAGGTTGAAAATGCGACGATTGAAAACAACACATTTATAAATGTGCGTCATATTCAACTTGCAGCTGGTAGCGATGCTGAACGAAGTGCGGCGCCTAAAAACAGCACAATGAAAAACAATTTAATCATAAATCAAGATGGCGAACAGCCATTTACAACATTTGATGATGTAAGTGGGTTGGTACTAAGTAACAACATTGCTGATACAAAAGTGCTTTCTGAGTTAATGTACGGTGTAAAGAAAGAAAAAATCACACTTAAAAAAGCAAGTAATGGTCTACTTTACCCAACATCTAAAAGTTTAAATGTAGGTGCAAAGCGCGATTTAAAAGTGCTGAAAAAAGAAGATACCGGTGTTAGCTGGTATGCAAAAGTACCTGCCTTAGTTGATTTTGATTCTGGTAAAACACATTCTGTTAAAGCTGATGTAAGTGCATTACTAGACGCTATTGATAATGCAGAGTCGGGTGATGTATTAGAACTCGCACCTGGTCAGTATGATGTTTCTAAACTGGTTAAAATTGATAAAACGTTGACAATTAAAGCGAAGCAAAGCGGCAAGTCTAAACTTACTTTTCAACGCTCTACATTATTTGAAATACATGATGGCGGCAGCTTAAAACTAGATGGCTTATCAATTTCAGGTGAAAACGCGCCAGATGCAATAGGGAACAGCATTGTTCGTACGCAAAAATGGGGTATGGTTGATAATTATCGCTTTGTAATGACTAACTCTGAGTTGAATGCTTTAGATATTAATCATTCATTCCATTTCTTTATCACTGGTAAAGGTGCAATGGCTGATGAAATTATTCTTACAGGTAATACCTTTAATACAGTAACAGGTGACATTTTACGTCTAAATACTGAAATTGAAGACTTAGGTGTTTATAACGCGGAATACGTCATTGTAAATAATAATACATTTAACGATGTAGAAGGCGGCATAGTTAAGCTTTACCGTGGTGGTTCAGATGAAAGTACATTTGGTCCTCATTTTGAAATGACGAGTAACACGCTTAATAATATTGGCTTTGGTAAGCGTAATAAAGAGCAAGCGAGCATTTATGTTCACGGTGTTCAGGTTACTAATATCACAGATAATAAATTTGTTAAAACTGCTCCTATTGTTGTAGAGCACACAGTAGGCGAGCCTAAAACTGAAATCTCAAACAATACATTTGATGAAACTAAAGCACCAAGTGTGAAAGAGCTAAGAGTTAAAGGCCCGCATACGGCAGTATTAAAAAATAACAACATTTTAAATAAGGCAGGGTAAATACTATGCACTTATTAAAATGCCAAACAGGTTTTAAAATAGCTGCTGTAGCTGCACTTACATTACTTACATCATTGGGTGCGCATGCAGCGCACCCAAACTTAGTAATTACTACTGATGATGTTAAGCAAATGCGCCAAGCAATTAGTAGCAACGGTAGCACAAAGTTTGCTAACGCGTTTGAATCGCTAAAAGCACAAGTTGACGAGCAAATTGCACAGCCTATCACTGTGCCAGTTCCAAGAGACGGCGGTGGTGGTTATACACATGAGCGTCATAAGAAAAATTACCAACTTATGTACAATGCGGGCATTATTTATCAATTAAGCCAAGATGATAAATACGCAAATTATGTACGTGATATGTTGCTTGAGTATGCAAAATTATACCCAACGCTTGGTCTGCATCCAAAACGTAAAATGGATTCGCAAAATCCAGGTAAGTTTTTTTGGCAAAGCCTAAATGAAGCAATGTGGCTTGTGTACACAATACAAGCATATGATCTAATTCATGATTCTTTAAATGCCGATAACATTAAAAAAATTGAAAATGACTTACTACGTCCTGTTTCGTTGTTCACATCAGTAGGCCAGCCTTCTACATTTAATAAAGTACATAACCATGGAACATGGGCAACAGCGGGTGTTGGCATGGCAGGGTATGTATTAGGTGAACCTGAGTGGGTAGAAAAATCATTATACGATTTAGAAAAGTCGGGTAAAGGTGGCTTTATTAAGCAGCTAGAGATGCTGTTTTCACCACAAGGTTACTATAACGAAGGTCCTTACTATCAACGCTTTGCACTATTACCATTTGTAACGTTTGCTAAAGCGATTGAAAACAACGAACCACAACGAAAAATCTTTGAATATCGCGATGGCATATTATTAAAAGCGATTGATACGACGATTCAACTTAGCTACAACGGTTTGTTCTTCCCAATTAACGATGCAATAAAAAGTAAAGGTATCGATACCATTGAGTTAGTAAATGGTGTAACTGCGGCATACGGTTTAACCAACGATGCAGGTTATTTAGATATTGCTAAGCAACAAGACCAAATAATCCTCTCTGGTGATGGACTAAAAGTAGCTCAAGCACTTGATAACAACATGGCAAAACCTTATTCGTTTAAATCAGTTGCTTTCGGCGATGGTAATGACGGTAAACAAGGTGCTCTAGTTGTAATGAGAACACAGGTAGGTGGCGATCAAGCTCTACTATTTAAACCTGCTGCACAAGGTTTAGGTCATGGTCATTTTGATAAACTAACATGGCAGTTTTACGACCACGGTAATGAAATTGTATCTGATTATGGCGCAGCACGTTTTTTAAATGTAGAAGCTAAATACGGCGGTCGTTACTTACCAGAAAACGAAACTTACGCTAAACACACTGTTGCGCACAATACGGTAGTGGTTGACGAAACAACACATTTTAATGCAAATGTTGAAGTAGGTAATAATAACTACCCAACGCTTAACTTCTTTGAAACAAATGAATATGGCACGGTTTCAAGTGGCGAAATAAGCACAGCTTATAAAGGCGTTGATCTTGAACGTACGCTTGCACTTATTAACTTACCTGAACTGCAAAGCACAGTTGCACTTGATATATTTGATGTTGCAGCAAATAAAGCGCATCAGCTTGACTTGCCTTTGCATTATAAAGGTCAGCTTATAGATACCAGCTTTGAGCTAAAAGCGAATGCAACACAACTCGCTGCATTAGGTACTAAAAATGGCTACCAGCATCTATGGCTTAAAGCTCAAGCGCAACCTCAAAGTGGTTTAGCTAAAGTAACGTGGTTAAACGAGAATGGTCGCTTTTATACGCAAACGAGTTTAGTTAAAGGTGGTGAGTCTTTCTTGTTTACCCAAATAGGCGCAAACGACCCTGATTTTAATTTACGCAACGAAAACGGTTTTATTCGTCGCGTTGAGGGTCAAAAGCATCATAAATTTATATCAGTATTAGAGCCTCACGGTGAATATAATCCAAGTAAAGAATATACCTTAGAAGCTGTTAGTAGAGTTACAAAGCTTGAATATAGTCAGCAGGGCGATTTAACACTTGTTGAACTTGATATTAAAGGCAAGTCATATTTAGTGGCTATTAATAAAGCACCAACATCAGCTAAAAACACATTCAATTATCAAAATAAAGAGTTCACTTTAAATGGCCGATTAGCCGTTTATATGATGAACAATAATCAGGAGTAAATAGGATGCAAAAGCAAAGCGCAAACTTTTCATTTGGCAACGAGACTGAAATTGAAGATTTAGGAAATGGTCTAAAACGTCAAATGCTAGGTTATAACGAAGAGCTAATGGCTGTTAAAATTTGGTTTGAGAAAGGGGCTATTGGTTATAACCATGCTCACAGACATTCTCAAGTAACGTATGTTGTTGAAGGTGAATTTCACTTTAACATTGATGGCGTAACTAAAATCTTAAAACCGGGTGATAGCTGCTTAATCCCACCATTTGCTGATCATGGAGCTACCTGCCCAACAGGCGGAATCCTGATTGATACCTTTAGCCCAGCGCGTGAAGACTTTCTTGAGGATTAATTATGCAACTTAAAGGCTTACGTTGGTGGGTTATAGCGCTAATTGCGCTAGCTACCATTATTAACTATATCGACCGTCAAGCACTTAGCGTGCTTTGGCCTGATATTGTTGAAGATTTATTCCCTGATGAATCAGCATTAGAACGCAAACAAATATACGCTAATATTTCAATTGTGTTTGTATTTGCTTATGCATTTGGTCAGGCCATATTTGGTAAAATATTTGACTGGGTGGGAACACGCTTCGGTTTTGTTTTATCGATAGGTGTTTGGTCTATTGCAACCGTTGCGCATGCATTTGCACAAGGTGTACTTAGCCTTAGTATTTTTCGCGCAATCTTAGGTGTAGCCGAAGCTGGTAACTGGCCGGGCGCAGCTAAAGGTAATGCTGAATGGTTTCCAACTAAAGAGCGTGCTTTAGCACAGGGTATTTTTAACTCTGGCGCTGCTATTGGCGGTATTATTGCGATTCCTTTAATTGCATACTTAACTATCTACTTTAGCTGGCAAATGGTATTTGTTTTTGTTGGTGTATTAGGTTTTCTTTGGTTAGTGCCTTGGTTAATTTTAGTTAAAGCGCCGCCTAGCTCTCACCCTTGGCTTACTGCCGAAGAACGTGAATATATCTTAACAGGTCAAAGACGTGTTGATGATAATGGCGATGTGACTGGCGAAGATGAAGAAGAATATAACCCGTCTACTGCCGAGTTACTCTCTCGCAAACAAAGCTGGGGTGTAATTATTGCCTCTGCTGCGATTGACCCTATTTGGTGGTTATTTGTTTTTTGGATACCTATTTACCTAAACGAAGTATACGGCATGGATGTTAAGTCTATTGGTATATACGGTTGGGTTCCTTATGTTGGCGCTATGTTTGGTGCATGGTTTGGTGGCTTACTGGCACAAAATCGACTTAAAGCCGGATGGAACACTGATAAAACACGTAAGTTAACTATTACGCTAGGCTGTTTAATTATGCTACCTGCGTTACTTGCAATGGCAAATCCAGGCGGACCAACGACAGCGGTACTAATTATGGCTGTTATTTTATTTGGTTTTCAAACTGCAATTGGTAATGTGCAAACACTACCAAGTGATTTGTTAGGCAAAAAAGCTGTAGGTACATTATCAGGTTTCTCTGGTATGGCGGCAAAACTTGGTGCTGTAGGCCTTACATCGCTTGTGCCTATTCTTACTGCTGATGGTAACTATACACCAGCATTTGTTATTGGTGCTTCTTTAGCCATTATAGCAATGGCAGCTGTTTGGATTTTAATTCCAAAAATAGAACCTCTTAAAAAGCCTCAATAATCTAGATAATAACTGCTATGCCAACATGTTTTGTATAAGCGCATAGCAGTTAACTACATAGGGTAACTTCCAAGATGAAAAATATTTACTTTATCGGTGAATGCATGGTCGAGCTTAGGGCTATGAGCGCGGCAACACTACACCAATCATTTGCAGGCGATGTTTATAATTCTGCAGTGTATTTAAAGCGTTGCTTCCCACAGGTTACTACTTCGGTTGTTACGGCTTTAGGTCAAGATAATTTAAGTAAAAAAATGCTAGAACGCTTTGAAAGTGAAGAAATAAATACACAACTTGTATTTGCTCACGATACCAAAGTACCTGGCATGTATTACATAGAAACCGATGAGCATGGTGAGCGTAGCTTTATTTATTGGCGCAATGATTCTGCAGCTAAAAAGGTTGTTGATTTTTTAGATGCTGATGCACTCGAGCAGCTTAGCCAAGGTGATATGTTTTTCTTTTCAGGAATTTCATTAGCAATAATTGAAGAAAGTGCACGTGAGCAATTTTGGAAAGTTGTAAAGCAGCTCAAAGATGCTGGAGTTAAAATAGTTTTTGATCCTAACTACCGAGCGCGTTTGTGGAATAGTGTAGAGGAAACTAAAGAGCAATATCATTTAGCCTTTACGCTTGCAGATATTACCCTACCTGGCGTTGAAGATTTAACAACACTTTATGACGTACATAGCGTAGAAGCGGTTGTTGAATATTTAAAACCTTACCAAATAGAAGAAATTGTTGTTAAAAATGGCCCTGAATCGGTAGTGACAAAAGAGGGCGAGACCCTTCAAAGCCACACTATAATACCGGTAACAAATGTTGTAGATACTACATCAGCAGGCGATGCTTTTAACGGTGTTTATTTAGGTGCTCGTTTATCTGATAAATCAATTTCAAGTGCTGTACAACTTGCTGCAAAAGCAGCAGGTGCTGTTATACAACAGCCAGGCGCTATTGCTCCAAAAGATATATTTCAGCTAGCAATGGTTAAAGCTGGGATCTGATACCAATTTTATTAAAAACATGATCACCTTAGCGTATTAAATAACTCACTAACTACGTTAAAAATTATTTATATAGAACAACTATGTATCATAATTTTAGCCTTGTTATTGAGCTATTTTCTTGTCGCTATAATAGCTCATTAATTTAATGCAATTGGTATAACAAAATAATTAACCTGAACTCTGGTTAAGAGATTTACTAACATATTGAATCATGGTGATATTTGAAATTATTTTCTCTAGCTAGAGATTTTCAGTGAAAACAAGGCGAATTTACGCGTCAATAGCGGGCCTATTGCAAGTAAATTCAACGCAGTTAGCGCTGAAAATAGCTGCTTGAGATAGATTTATTATCTAGAGTTCAGGTTAATCAAACATTAAAGGCCGCCATACCTCGGCCGCATTACTTTTTTATAAAGGAACAACGTTATGACTCGCTTTTCTGAACTTATGTCAGGACAAACACTGCTACCTATAATTCAAGCTGATACGCCAGAGCAAGGTGTTCAAATAGCGAAAGCTATGGCTAACGCCGGCCTTACTTTAGTTGAAGTAGTGCTAAGAACAGAAGCTTCTTTAGAAGCATTAAAAGCTATTAAGGCACAAGTGCCTGAGCTAAAAGTAGGTGCGGGTACGGTAATAAATACTGAAATTTTAGAGCAAGCACTAGAAGCGGGTTCTGACTTTATTGTAACGCCAGCTGTGTCTCCTGAATTACTTGCCGCACTTGCTAAATGTAATGTACCGGTACTTCCTGGCGTATCAAACACAGGTGATATTTTAATGGCGCTTGAATATGGCTTTGAAGAGCAAAAATTATTCCCGGCATCGCTAGCCGGTGGAGCACCTTTTGTATCAGCTGTATCGTCAGTATTTAGAGCAGTCAGCTTTTGTCCTACAGGCGGTGTTAGCGAAAGTAACAAAATGGACTATCTTTCTTTAAATAATGTATTCGCCGTTGGCGGTACTTGGATAGCGAAGAAAGAATGGGTTGAGCAAGAAAACTGGCAAGCAATTACCGATTCTTGTATCCAGGCTTTAAAATAGAAAGGATTGCATAAATGAATTATTTAGCCCCAACAATACTGCCAGGCGTAATCGTTGGCGATGAAGTAAGTGCTGTGTATGAGCATGCGCGTACTAATCAATATGCTTTGCCAGCGGTAAATGTTGTTAGTACAACATCTATAAATGCGACGCTAGAAGCTGCTAAAAAGAAAAACTCGCCCGTTATTATTCAGCTTTCTAATGGTGGAGCTCAATTTTTTTGTGGTAAAAGCTTATCTTTACCAGAGCAACAATCAGCAGTGCTTGGGGCGGTAAGTGCTGCAAGATATGTACATTCAGTGGCAGCACATTATGAAGTGGCAGTAATGCTTCATACTGATCATGCAGCTAAAAAGCTACTACCTTGGATTGATGGTTTGCTTGATGAAGGTGAAAGACACTTTGAACTGACGGGCAAACCACTATTTAGCTCGCATATGATTGATCTTTCCGAAGAGTCTTTAGAAGAAAATATTGAAATTTGTGAACGTTACTTAACGCGTATGGCAAAAATAGGTATGACTCTAGAAATTGAACTTGGTTGCACGGGCGGCGAAGAAGACGGTGTTGATAACTCACACTTAGATAGCTCTTCTTTATATACTCAGCCTGAAGATGTTGCATTTGCTTACGAACGTTTGAGCCGTATTAGCCCTAACTTTATAATTGCAGCGTCTTTTGGCAATGTTCACGGTGTATATAAGCCGGGTAACGTTGTTCTTACACCAACTATTTTAAAAGATTCACAAGCTTACGTATCAGAGAAATTTAATCTACCAAGCAACTCAATTAATTTTGTGTTTCATGGTGGTAGTGGTTCTGAGTACAATAAAATTGCAGAGTCTTTAACCTATGGCGTAGTTAAGATGAATATTGATACCGATACGCAGTGGGCGTGTTGGACAGGTATTTTAGATTACTACAAAGATAACCAAGCATACCTACAAGAGCAAATTGGTAACCCTGATGGGGAAGATAAGCCAAACAAAAAATATTACGACCCTCGCGTATGGCTGCGTCATTCAGAGCAAAGTATGGTTGCAAGACTAGAGCAATGCTTTGATGATCTAAATTGTGTAAATAGGTATAGCGCATGAAAAGATTAAATACAGTATTGAAAGAAGACGGTGTAGATACCGATCTTATTTTACTTATTCGCACAATTTTAGCGACTAGTAAAGAAATTGCTTTTCGAGTAAGTCAGGGTGAATTAGCCGGTGTTTTAGGCTCAACCCTTAACGAAAATGTTCAGGGTGAAGTTCAAAAAAAGTTGGATGTAATCGCAAACCAACTACTTAAAGACATACTACTTGACGATAGCAGCGTACGCTCAGTTGCATCAGAAGAAGAAGATCATGCAGTAGGTGGTCATCCTGAAGGTAAGTTTATTGTTGCCTTTGACCCATTAGATGGCTCTTCTAATATTGATGTTAATGGTCAAATAGGCACTATATTTACTATTTACTTAGCCCGTGATGATGTTGCCTTCGACAGCGACGAGCAATTTAGTCAGCCTGGTGTAAATCAAGTATGTGCGGGTTATGTTTTATATGGCCCTTCATCATTACTTGTAATGAGTACTGGCGGTCCAACACGTTGCTATACATTAGACTCAACACATGGCGGTTACTTATTAACAAATAAGCAATTGAATGTGCCTGAGCAAAGTCGTGAATTTGCCGTTAATATGGCAAACTACCGTTATTGGGACGAACCGACACAAGTGTATTTTGATAAATTGCTATATACCTGTGAAAGCTTTGAAAAAAGCTCAATGCGCTGGAATGCAGCGATGGTAGGTGACGTTCATCGTATTTTATGCCGAGGTGGCTTATTTTTGTACCCACAAGATAAACGCAGTGGTAACGATAACGGAAAAATAAGACTGCTTTATGAAGCAAACCCACTAGCACTTTTAGTTGAAAACGCAGGTGGTAAAGCAACTTCTAGAGGAACGCGTATTTTAGATATTGCGCCAACGAGCTTGCATCAACGCGTGCCTGTTGCTTTGGGCTCAAATGAGCCTGTAGAGTTTTATAATAACGCTATTTTATAAAACAGTACTTAATAAAAAAGGGGCAAAAAAATAGCCCCTTTTTTACTCTTATTTTTCATTCTCTCTGTAAATAATCCTTTCTATACAAACTCACTTCATTTCTTAATTTTCTTATAGTCTTCAAATAAGAATACTTTATATATATTAGATAAATCTGATTTACTTAACCTCATGTAAAAACAATTTTTTTGCTCTAAAGTTATGTTTTTTCGCAGTAATTATACATGATTGAATTCAATTTTTTACTAGGGAAACAGTGTGTGGTTAACTTTATGTTTATTTATTGTTATTTATTTGAGTGGGTGTAGTGGAAAAAGTTATTTTATTATGGTTATATTACCAAGTTGGTTAGCAATTTATTTGCAACTCAAATAAATTTGGTAATACACACGTGAATTATTTGGTAACACACACAATAGATAACCAAATAGTAAAACCATAAATTTGGAGAATAGAGCCACCATGAAATTAAAACATTTTGCGCTATGCGCTATTGCAGCAGCAATAGTTGGTTGTGACACAAACTCAAACAATAATGACAACAACTTGGGCTCTATTGCTCTTAGTGGAACAGTTACAAGCGGACAAACATTAACGGCAGAAGTTAGTGACCCTGATGGCATCTCAGGTGACGTGACTTACTATTGGTATGCAGATGGTGAGGCAATTGCAGGTGCAAATAGCGCTTCATTTACACTGACTGACGATCAGATAGGCTTACCAATTACTGTTCAAGGGCTTTATACCGATGATGGCGGTATTAATGAATCACATATTACAGATCCAACCGCAGATGTTGCCGCAATCGCATTCCCTGCAAGTTTAACTATTACGGGCGACGCTCTAGTTGGTTCGCAACTAACAGCCAATGTAGCTGACGAAAATGGCTTTGATGGCGATACAGTAACTTATAAATGGTTTGCTGATGACGTAGAGATTGCAGATGAAGCACTTTCAACGCTTACGTTAACAGACGCACAGTTTGGTACAGTTATAACAGTTAGTGCATCTTTTGAAGATAGCCGTGGGTTTAACGAGTCTGTGACTTCAACGGGTACAGAGGTTGTAGCACGAACAAACTCAGAAGGCGAAGTTACAATTAGTGGCACGCCAACCGTTGGTAATATATTAACAGCAGAAGTTGCTGATACCGACGGGGCAACAGGAGATATTACTTACCAATGGCTTGCTGATGCACAAGAGATAGTTGGCGCAATACAAAGCACCTTTACAGTTGATGCATCACTTTTAGGTCAAAAGATAAGTGTTCAAGTTGCTTATACAGATGATAATGGATTTATCGAGGATAATACGTCTGAGGAAACAATTGCTGTTTCTGCTGTTGCGGTTGACGAAGCCGGTAGCGTCGCAATTATGGGCGTAGCGCCTTATTTGACAAGTGGCGAGTTAACAGCTGAGATAACAGATAACAATGGTGTTGAAGAGGCAAACGTTACTTATACTTGGTCTGCTGATGGCGTTGAAGTAGCCGACAGTAATAGTAAAACATTCACACCTGCTGCTTACGCTGGCTCAATAATGTCGGTAAAAGCTACGTATACAGATAACGATGGCTTTGCGAGTGAGGTTACAAACTCACTTGATACATTGGTTTACACACAATTAGTTAGTAACCCTGAAGCACTCCTTGGTGCTTTAAGCGGCGGTTTAGCTGATGGTGATGTTATTGGCTTAAACACCGGTGTTTATGCTGATATGGACGCAGTTTTATTAACCAGTGCAGTAACGCTTCGCGCTGTAGAAGGTCAAACTCCTGTACTTAGCGGTGAAGTATGTGTACATGTAGCTGCTGGAGTAGATGGCGCTGGATTAACAGGGCTTACCTTTAAGAATATAGATACTAAAGCGGGTGCATTTTGTGAAACCGAAGAAGGTGCTGTTATTTACTCAGAAGGGGATAACTTTACTTTTTCGCAAAACACGATGGATGGAGAAGAAGCTACACTCAATAACTCTGAATACCATTGGCTGATGATAAAAGGTCAAAGCGCGTTGGTTGAGCGAAATACATTCTCTAATCGAAATGTAGCAGAAAAAGGGTCTGTGATAAAAATATCATCATCAAGCTCTGATCACGTTATTCAATATAATTTATTTAGCGACAGTGATAATCCAAACTTTGGTCAATCAAGTTTATATTTAATCAATGCAGGTAGCACAACGGGAAGCGGTGCAGCTGATAATGCAAACTTTACTATTCAGTATAACCGCGTAGAAAACTTTGTAACGGGTCGTCGTTTAATGCGTGTACAAACTTCTGGTGCAACCATCAAAGGCAATACAATCGTAAATCCTAATGGTGGTATTTCACTAGAAGATGGTGGCTTCAACAGTGTTACAGATAACGTTATTATTCGAACTACCGATATTGCAAGCTCTGATGATCGCCCAGCGGGTATATTAATTACACCACTTGGTCACACCGTAAGTAACAACTACATTGCAGGTATTCGTTCGGGTAATAAAGAAGCGGGCGGTATTGTATTTACAGCTAACCCATTTTCTCAAGCTGACGGCGGTGTACCAAAGTCGGGTAACCAAGCTGTGCTTGATAGTGCTGGTGACTTTACACTAAATGTAACAAATAATACGGTTTTGAACTCACAGCAGCCTATCGTATTTAGTACTGAAATAGGTTCGCGTGCCCCCGTTAGTGACTGTGATGATCTAACAGCCGCTGATGCACCAGTGCTTTATGGTTTAACTAAAAACGCATTTAAAATAACCTTTAATGGTAATTTAATCGCTAATGGTTTAGGTGATCAAACAGACGAAGGCACAATAAATAGCAGTGCTACAACTCAAGGCTTATTTTACCCAAATACACTTGAAAGTGACCATGCTTTTGAATATGACTGTGACTTAATTAATCATGATAGTTCGCTGCTAAGTAACAACTTTGGTTATATGGATAGTCGAGTATCAGGCGATGCAAGCGGTGACTGGGTTGAAATTAGAAAACTAAACGGTAATGGGGCATTCGATACTGATGGTGCAATTGACCAAGACCCAGCAACGAATGGTAAAGAAGTGCTTGAGTACGTTACAGCAACAAGTACGTTATTAGAAACTGACCCTGCAGGCCTTCAGGCAGAGGCGGGTGCTAAAGGGCTTCATTATATTCAATCATCTGAAGTAGGTGTTGGATCTACATGGGAAATACAAAACGATTAAATAACCAATTAATCAGTTAACTTTTAAAAGCCCCAAATTTGGGGCTTTTTTATTGTTTATACTTTTCACCACACTTTAATTTAGCCTACATAACTCATTTATGGACTAGCTTAGAGGTGTTTATATTCTAGTAAAAAAACCTGCCTGACCTGCTGGTAATGCCGCTATGTAAAAATTGGTATACCTTATGGTAATATTAAAACGCTAAATTGGTTGATCATATGGCTGCGTTTGAGTATATTAAAGTCAAAGGACACATAAAATATACATAAGCATAACAAGCTAACACACTAAAATCACACAACAACAACCAGCGGAGAATTCAAATGTCGTTGAAGTCACGAGATAGCAATAATTCTACAACAGGGCAGTTTGCAATGCGCCCAGTTGCAAAATGGGTAAGAACAGCGGTCATCGCAGGTATGGCAAGTTCTTGCGTATTTACAGCAAGCGCACAAGAAGATCAGGGAAAAGCGACAGAAGTTGAAGAAGACGTTGAAATAATTAGTGTTACAGGTACTCGTAGAACAATACAGGACCAAATAGCAATTAAACGTGAAGCAACAACGGTAGTTGATGGTTTGTCATCAGAAGACATTGGTGATTTACCAGCACTGTCTATTGGTGAAGCACTTGAGTCAATTACAGGCGCTGCATCTCACCGTGAAAATGGTGGTGCAACTGAAATAACTATCCGTGGACTTGGTCCATTTTTAAGCGCAACACACATTAACGGTCGTGAAGCGACTAATGGTAGTGGTGACCGCTCAGTTAACTTTTCGCAGTTTCCTTCTGAACTTGTAAAAAAAGTAGCGATATATAAAACGCAAGATGCCTCAATGATTGAAGGTGGTGTTGCAGGTGTTATTGCACTTGAAACTATAACTCCACTTGATTTTGGCAAACAACGTGTATCTGCAGAGGTTAAATTAAACTACAACCCTGATGAAGGTAATGTAGATAATTCACTTCAAAGTGACGCTGGTTACCGTGGCACGTTTAGTTATGTTGACCAGTTTGAATTTGATAACGGCCAAGCCGTTGGTGTGTCTTTTGGTGTACAGCGCCAAGATATTAGCCAACCAGAAGCTGAATACAGAAGCTCTAGCCCATCAGGTTCTTCATTATGGGCCTGTTTAAACGATCCAAATAATACTAATGAAGGTTTTTACCGTAGCAGCGCAGGCGACTGTGAAGACCAAGTTAGTGGCAGTAGCAACCAAGGTTACGATACAGAAATTGATCCTGAAACGGGCAAAGCAGTAAGTGATGGTACTCCGTATGCTTGGACTGGTAGTAGCCGAAGCTACCGTCAAAACGAGACATCAGATGAGCGTGATGCAATGTTTTTTGCACTGCAATACCAACCTTCAGCTGATTGGGATGTTAACTTTGATGCGCAAATTTCAGATAGAACACAACAAGAAGCACGCCACGATTTAATCTTTTTACAAAAACGTGCCACACCAGGTGTAACAGGTCCAACACTTGTTACTAACGATGTAGGCGGTATTTTGCACTGGGAAGGTGAAGAGCGCATTGAATCAGCGGGTGAGCAATTTTCTCGTGAAGAAAACTACCAAGGTTACGGCATAAATATAGAACATACTGTTACTGATAGATTAACTGTTGACCTAGATTTAGCATATTCAAAAACTGAACGTGAAGAACTTCAAATATCTAACCGTGGTAGAACATCAGGTCGTAATTTCTTTTCTTGGGATATGGGTGATGAGATCCCTCATTTCACACTGACAGATTTTGATGTAACAGATATTTCAAACTTTACAGATAGCCTAAGAACGCGACTTGACCGTGAAAATGTTCGTGAAAACGAAGTTATCTCAGCGCGATTAGATTTTGACTATGCGCTAGATGGTAACGTTTTCACCAGTGTACAAGGTGGTATTAGAACATCTGAAATGACGTTCCTACAGTATGGTGGTAGCCAAGGTAACGGTTCAAGAAACGAATTTACACTAGACTCTGGTACAGAAGCGCTTGACGTATTACAAGGTTGTCAAATCGACTTTCCAGAATCAGGCTTTTTATCGAGTGTATCTGATGGCGATATTGTAACAAATGTTGATAGTGACGGTAACGTTGTAGATAGCGGTACAGGTTCATCATGGGCTACATACGACAACGTATGTTTCTCACAAGCTGTAGCTGGTTCTAACGCTGATGGTGTGTTTGCTTACCCAGAAGTTGAATATGAAAATGCAGGTACAATTGATGTAACAGAAAAAACAACATCAGTGTACTTAATGGCTAATTACGATACAGAAATGTTTGGTAAATTCATTCGCGGTAACTTTGGTCTTCGTATTGTAGACACAGAAGTAACTTCGATTGGTTTTAGAAATAGCTTTGATGTTGTAACAAGTGATACCGGTGTACTTTCTCTGGTTGAATCTGATAATGGTTCATTGGATAAAATAAAAAGTGGTGGTGACTACACTAAGTATTTACCAAGTTTTAACCTAGTTATTGATTACAGTGAAGATATTTTATTCCGAGCTGGTATATACCGTGGTATGTCACGCGCAGATCCATCTGATTTAGGTTACAGCCGTACATTCCAAGAAGATACAGAAGGTACAGCAACTTCAATTAGCGATTTATTAGTGGGTGTAAATGGTTCTGGTAACCCAGATACTCAACCGCTTATGTCGTGGAACTACGATGCTGCATTTGAATGGTACCCTAACGAAGATTCAATCTTAGCGTTAAGCTTATACTACAAACAGTTCAACGGTGGCTTTCAACAACAAACAGTAATTGAAGATTTTACTGTTGCCGGTGAAACTGTTTCATTACCAATTACTAACTCTGTTACATCAGACGAGGACAGTGAAATATTAGGTCTTGAAGCTTCATTTTCTTACCGCTGGGATAATGGCATCGGTATGAAATTTGGTTACAACTATGCAGACACTGATTTTGAGTTCCAAGATAGCTTGTACGGCGATACGTTTGAGACTGATGTAGATGGTAATACTACACAATTAACTGATGGTATTATTGAGTCGGCTTCAGTACCTGGTTTCTCAAAGCATGTATTTAGCAGCCAGCTTTACTACCAAATAGGTGGATTTGATACTGCCGTTATTTACAAATATCGTAGTGAGTATTTCCAACCATATACTACAAATGGTACTCGACTTCGTTATGTTGATGGCGTAGGTGTGTGGGAAATGCGCGCATCATACAAAATTGATGAGCACTTTAGAGTTAAAGCTGAAGCAATTAACTTGTTCAGTGCTCCTAAATCACAAGATTTCTTTGTTGAAGGTAACCTAGGTGAAGTGAATGACTACGGCCCACGTTTATTCTTAGGCTTAAGCTACAAGCTATAATAGTTAAACACTTAATCATATTAAAAAGGCGGTTTTACCGCCTTTTTTGATCCTCAAATTCTTCAATTTTATATTTTCGATAGCGTTAGCTAACAGTACTCAAAAAAACTCACTCCAGAATTACGCTACTTGACTAAAACAATTAAATTGGTTAACCAATATTGTTGTTTATTCAGTAAGCCTAATATCATCGATTTTTCCTGCCTAAATTATTTCATTTTTAAAACGATAACTCTTCTAACCCTTGTTATTAATAGGCCTATTTCTAATGAAACTTAAAAACCATAAATAACATTAACTTAAAATGTAAGTTTTGCTATTAGCTTGAAGGTTAGATAGGTTTTCCTATTTTGGTAATAACATATTGCATAATATTTGATCTAAATTAATTACCAAAAGGTTGACCTTTTTATAGTTGAGTGTAAATATAAAGTTAAGGTTTTGTAATAATTAAGGGCTTTTAATAAAAACAATAAAGTAGCTGGTTAAACATAGCATTTCACACACACAGGAAAAAAACTATGAGTCACAAGTTATCTAAAATTACACTGGCAGTTATATCGGCAACTGCACTTGGTATGTCTTTGTCTACACAGGCGCAAGAAGCTCCAAAAAAAGCTGCAGATGATCTTGAGGTTATCGAGGTTTCAGGTATTCGACAATCGCTTACAAATGCGCTTGCACAAAAGCGTTCAGCAGACAGCCTTGTTGAAATTATTGAGGCTGTAGATATTGGTAAGCTACCAGATCAAAACCTCGCAGAAGTACTTGAAAACGTAACAGGGATTCAAATTACCCGTGAAGCAGGGGTAGGTACGGGCGTTCAAATTCGTGGTACCAATGCTAATCGTACAGAAGTGAACGGCGTATCAACAGTTGGCTCAGGTTCTGGACGAAGTGGTATTAGTTTTGAAGATGTATCAGCAGCAATTATCTCTGGTGTAGAAGTAATTAAGTCCCCTGAAGCAAAAACAATCGAAGGCTCTGTGGGCGCAACAATAAACTTGAAAACAATTCGCCCGTTACAGTTAAATGAAACTCTAGGCTCAATTAGAGTTCAAGGTGAAGATAGTAGCTTATCAACAGACGGTGTCACTCCTCGAGTTTCTGGTGCCTGGGGGGATAACTGGGAGCTTGATTCGGGCGGTAAGTTTGGTGTTGTATTTAGTGGTAGTTACAGTGAGCAAGACGTAACCGCATTTCGCCCTCGCGCTGATAGAGATAATTCGGTAGCCGCTGATAGTGGTGCTGCAAGTGCACAATCATTTGATTTCCTACCAGTACAATTTTTAATTCAAGATTACGATAATTACGAATACGAGACAAAAAACTTCGCAGGTACATTTGAATATGCACCAAACGATAATATGAAATTCTTTTTTGATGCGGTTGTTAACGATCAAGAGCGCCGCCAAGAAAGCTCAAGAGTACAAGCATCTGGCCTAAGTGATCTTAGAAATGTATCAATACCGAGTGAGTTTGAAACAGTTAATTTTGGTTCGCTTGACGGACAGAACCTAGGCAGCATTCAAGCGGCTGTAAGAGGCGTTATTCCGGTTGAAGACGGTGGTGGCGATCCTAACTTGCGTTTTTCTAGCGATACTAATTCACGCATCACAAAGAGCAAAATATTTAGAATAGGAGGGGAATGGCAAGGCGATAGATTATTTGCAAGTGTTGAAGCCTCAACCTCGCGTTCTGATTCAACTACACCAAGCTTTAATACAACGCTTAATTTTATAAATCCAAATGTTGCTACTAATTCGTCAAATGAAAACGGGACTCCTTTTGAGTATGATCTTACAGGTGATGCACTTACGTTTGGGATTGCGACGGGTGAGGCAAACGCGCCAACAATGGCTCAATTACTTGACCCTGCAAATGTTGTTCTACGTGACGTAAACCAAGGGCAAGATGAGTCAGAAAATACAGAAGATGCGTTTCGTACAGATTTTACATATTACTTAGATGATGTAATAACGTCAGTCGATTTCGGTTACCGCTACAGTAAAACGAGTAGTGTGTCGGATCAAGTTCGTTCTAACGTTGGTTTAAGAAATATGGCTGATAGCCCAACGGGTGATTTATTTGCACAATTATTAACAGCGGGCCCAGATAACTTTAACGATGGTGATGGGCGAGCACTCTATATTCGTGATTTCTTACTTATAAACCCAGAGCTTGCATCCTCTGATCCACAAGCAGTTTTAGCAGCGCTTAACCAAGCGATTGAAGCTAATAATGCAATAACAGGTTCTGATCGTGGTCCAATAAGTTCACCCACGTCTCAAGTAAATGCGTTTTTTGATATTGAAGAAGAAACACATGCCTTATATGCACAAGCAAATTTTGAGTATGGCATGTTTCGCGGTAACTTTGGCCTGCGTTATTTAGAGACTGAAGTTACATCGCTAGGTAACTCTGTTACTCAAGATGGAAGTGGCAACGAACTGGTTACTCAGCTAACGTCAAAAGGTGATTACGATTTCTTTTTACCACGATTTAATTTAGCCGCGAATGTAAGTGAAGATGTGATTGTTCGTTTAGGTTGGTCTAAAGATATTAGACGCCCAGATTTTGATGACCTATCTACATCTGTTACGTTTGGCACCAGCCCTAATAGTGCCGTTTCAATTGGTAACTCAGGCTTAGCGCCAGAAGAAGTAACCTCTTTCGATATATCCACAGATTGGTATTTTGCATCCGCTGCTTTGTTAAGTGTGGGGTACTTTCATAAAACACGTAGCGATTTGCACGTTACACAGCAAGTTGACCCATTTGAAGACCCAAGCACAGGCTTTCGCGATACAACTGGTCCAGAATGTGAAGGCGGCGGCATATTTAACCCAATTGCTGACATAAACGTATTTGGCCCAGATGCTGGCGTAGGGTTATGTGTTCCTACGCAAACTACTATTAATGATTCTGGGGAAACAACACAGCAAGGTATCGAGCTTGCAGCTCAATACGACTTATCAAATTTTGAAAAAGAACTAGGATGGGCATCAGGTTTTGGTGTGGTTGCTAACTATACCTATCAAGAATTTTCTGGTGGTGAATCATTTGACACTGCAACGAGTCGTGCAAATGCAGTTTTTGCATTAACAACCGGTAACCCGGATGCAGACATAAGTGCTAAGCAATCACTCATTGATCTGTCAGAAAACGCATATAACATTACATTTTATTATGAGAAATACGGTCTATCTGCTCGAGCGCGTTATACGTGGCGCGAAGGGTACCGTTCAACTGATTTTGGTAGCACCTCGAGCTTCCCATGGGGTTTCCCTGTTGTACAAGAAGATAGAGGGCAGCTTAATGCCAGCATAAGTTATGATGTGAACGATCAGCTAAATATCGGTATTGAAGCCGTTAACTTAACCGAATCAGAAGTTAGCCAGTCTTGTGTTAACGAAGGTGCTTTACTTTGTTTCCAAGGTATTACAGACCGCCGTATTACATTTGGCGCTAGCTATAGATTTTAAAAGTTATAGTTAAATCGAGTCTATAAGTGTGTGTATTTAAAGACGTTAAAAGCAAGCCATCTGGCTTGCTTTTTTTTACTTAAAATTAGTTAACATTTATAAAAATGATTTATTCCACTTTGTATTTTACTTCTCAATACTGTTACTGCGGCAATGTCTTGCGACACTGCCACCAGTAATTATACCAACCTGCATAAATCTTTGATCAATTTAACGAATTAAATTGCACTATAACGTCGTTAAAAATTTTTTATTTAGAACAACTAGATA
>NZ_AUTN01000076.1:0-7929 GCF_000497955.1 Pseudoalteromonas sp. TAE56 | reverse complement strand
ACACTATTCACAAGGAATAAAGAATGGTGGGTCATGATGGATTTGAACCATCGACCAATTGATTAAAAGTCAACTGCTCTACCAACTGAGCTAATGACCCGCTCTGACGTTGCGTTTTATAACAACTTAGTATTCTACGTAAATCCGCCGATAAAAGACCATTCAAAGAATGGTGGGTTATGATGGATTTGAACCATCGACCAATTGATTAAAAGTCAACTGCTCTACCAACTGAGCTAATAACCCGCTCTTTTTGTCGCATTTCGAGTGGGGTAACCATTCGTTTGCTGCGGGCGCTTATAATACTTATTTATAAAATGAGTGCAACCGAAATTGTCTCTTTTTTTAAGTTTTTATGTCTAGATGCACAAAATTAAACCGTTTGTGCTCAAACTACATGCAAATCCAAGATTCTTCGAGAGTTTCCATGTAGTTTGCTCGCCTTAACTAAAAATTTAGTCGCTAGTTACCTAAACGATCAGTCGCTAGTTTTGCAGCGGTTGTACTTGGGTATTGATTGATAAGATCACTCAATATTTTTTGTGCTTGCTCCGCCGAACCTTGATCTTGTAAAAGTGTACCTAACTTTAGCATTGCATCTGGACGTTTGTTAGAATTTGGAAATTCGTTAACGACGACTTTAAAGTGCTCTACCGCTTTTACACCATCATTCTTAATTGTAAGCAACTGCCCTAACCAATAATGCGCATTAGATGCATATACAGAGTTTGGATACGTAGTTAAAAACGTTTGAAATTCAGGGATCGCTTGATCGTAGCGTTTATCTTTCATTATTAACGCAACAGCGCGCTCATACGCTTCGTTTTCAGATAAGTCACTGCTATAGGTCTGTGCGTCGTTTGGCTGTGCCTGATCGGCTACCGGAGCTGCTGGCTGTGTATAAGCCTGGCTAACGCGGTTTTCGATTTCTTGGTACAACTCACGCTGACGCTGCAGTACTTTTTCAAGCTTGTAGCTTTGCTCTTCTGTTACACCTCGAATTTGGCTTACTTCGTCTTGTAATAAGTTGAGCTGTTGTTGTAACTCTACTTGCAAAAAGTTACGCGACTGCATCATATTTTCAAGTGACGCTAATCGCTTCTCAATACTTGATTGTGAACTCGCAGCTTCTGAAACAGGAGCGGGAGCAGCCANTGGGTGCTCCCGCTCAATATCATGGCTGCCAAAATAATTTTCGGCTTCATAATATCTCTTATCTTAGTAAACTAGTACCGCACGGCGGTTTTTAGCGAAAGCTGATTCAGTGCGAGACTTAACCATTGGCTTCTCTTCACCGTAGCTTACCACTGACATTTGGCTAGCTGAAACACCTAAGCTTAATAAGTATTTTTCAACTGCTTGGCCACGGTGCTCACCTAGTGCAATATTGTACTCTGGAGTACCGCGTTCATCTGCGTGGCCTTCAATTAGTACTTTAACTGATGAATTTTGAACTAAAAACTCAGCATGTGCACGAAGTAAATCAGCGTATTTGCCTTCAACTGTCGCTTTATCAAAATCAAAGTAGATTACCTGCTCTTGGCGAAGTGCTTCGTACTTTTGACGAAGTTGCTCTTCTGCTTGTTGCTCAGGAGAGATTGTAGCTACTTCAACTGTATCAGTGTTAGTTGATTGCTCAACAACGCCTTGATTTGATTGGTTTGCAGCACCTTCATCAATATCTGAAGATGAGCTACAAGCTGCTAATGTCATTACTGGCACAGCAATTAGCAGGCCTTTAAGTATTTTGTTAAGTTGCATTGAGTAGATTCCTATTTTGAGTAAACCAGTAATATTACTGTAAGTATGGCGACCAAGCTGGTGCCTTTACTTGTCCGTCTAGCACAGGTAACCGTGCTTTAAAGCGGCCGTCCATCGATACTAGCGCAAGTACCTGTTTATTATTATGAAGCGTGCTATATATAATCATCGAACCGTTTGGCGCTATGCTCGGTGATTCATCTAGGCGTGTTCTCGTTAATACTTGGAACGCACCTGTAGCCAGCTCTTTCTTAGCAAGATGGTACTGCCCGTTGGTACGGTTAACCATCACTAATTCTTTTCCATCTGGTGTTATAGAACCAGCAAGATTCATATCACCATCAAAGGTGAGTCGTTGTGACCTACCTGTTTTTAAATTTAACTTATAAATCTGAGCATTACCACCCCTTTCAGATGTAAACACAATATCTTGACCATTAGGATGCCAAGATGGTTCAGTATCTATGCTACGGTGATTTGTTAAGCGTGTTTCTTTACGTGTAGCCAGGTCAAGCAAGTAAACTTCTGTTGCACCCGTCTTGTCTTTAGAAAGTACTAATAATAGCTTTTTGCCATCTGGCGAAAACTGCGGTGCGCCATTAATACCACGGTAGCTTGCGATTATTTCGCGCTTACCCGTGTAAATATCTTGAATATAAATTTGGCTTTGACGGTTTTCAAACGTTACATACGCTAACTTAGTACCATCTGGTGACCACGCTGGCGACATTAATGGCTCTTTTGAGCGAAGCAATACTTGCTCATTAAATCCATCATAGTCTGCAACAACTAATTGGTAAGGCTTTTCATCATTATCGCGCACTATTACATAAGCAATTTTAGTCAAAAATGCGCCTTTCTCGCCAGTCAGTTTTTCATATATAACGTCACTGATTCGATGAGAGTAACGGCGAAAACCGCTTTCACCAATAACACTTTCACGCGCTTCTAAAATATGATCTTGGCTTTTGATTAACTTACCATTACTCATCATTTGTGTGTTGCCACCAGTAATTTGGCCACGAATCACGTCAACTAACTCATAACGCACTAAGTAACGCCCATCAGTTTGCTGCTCAACTTCGCCCACTAATACAGCCTCCACACCTTTATTAACCCAAGATGCGTAATCAATTTCGCTATCTTTGGTCGGCTGTTGTGGCATTTGCGCTACATCTACAGGTTTAAACTTACCACTGCGCATTAAGTCGGCAGCAATAACACTGCTTAATTTTTCAGGGATTGGACCAACACCTTGGTATTTAAAAGGCACTATAGCAATAGGCCTTGCACCATCTACACCCTCAGTTATTACAATTTCAAGCGCTGCATTAGCAACACCCACAAACCCAAACAGTAAAACTAAACAGGCTATTTTTATTTTGTTGAACATATCATTCCTTTAAAACTCTGGCTTGATTGTTAAATTAATATTCTTAAGTTGTTCGAATACGTCTTTATCTTTAGATACCGGTAATGTGTCAGCCATGCGCACTGCTCTTAATGCAGCTTCACACACTAACTTATCGCCACCTAATGATTTAACTTGCGTTACTAAACCATTAAAGCCTAAACGAATATTGACTCGGCACTGTTGGTTTTTCATTTTTTCATCAATCAATAAGTTTTGTTGAATACGCGCCATAATTAATGCACGGTACTTATCAACTTCGCTCACCACTTGTTGCTGACGTATTTTACTACGGGCAGCCTGCTCTTTTGCAAGTTGCTCTTGTAGCATTTGCTCTTGCATCGCTTGCTGCCGTTTACGTTCTGCCTCGGCTGCACGCTCTTTTGCCTCGATTTCACGTTTTTTACGTTCAGCTTCTGCTTTTTTAAGTGCGTCTTCTTCGGTTTTACGTTTATCAGCAGCAGCTTTAGCTGCACTTTCAGCTTCTTGCTTTTGTTTTTCAGCTTGCTTAGCTTTAGCGCGCTCTTTTTGCTCAATAGCACGTGCTTTTTTAGCTTGTGCTTGCGCCTCGGCTGTTTCTTTTTCTTTAGCTTTGCGTTCTTGCTCTAGCTTTTTAATATGCCTAGATTCAGATTCGCGTTGCTCACGTGCATTTGCCGCCCTGCGTTCTAAATCGCGAATACGTTTGTCTTCAGCACTTTTTTTATCTTTTTCTTTCTTTTGAAGCTCAGCAATTTTTTGCTCAACTTGCTTTTGATCAACTGTAACAGCCGNACCGCATTATCTGGGGTGGGTATAGCCGAATTAAGCGTAACTTCCATTACCTTAGGCGCAGGTGGGTGAATGTTTGCAGACGCATACAAAAAACCACCTATGCCTAAATGAAGTACTATCGATTTTACTACTGAACTATTCATACAGCTACTTCCCCTCAAAGGATTCAGTCATTAATCCTACTGATGGTACGCCTGCATTTTTCAAAAAATCCATTAGTAATAATACTTCTTGATACGACACCTTACCAGAACCTTTAATCATTACTGGTACGTCAGGGTTTTTCATTAATTGTAATTTTATAACCGCAGCAACATCAAGTGCTTCCATAGGCTCTTCAGGATCAGTACCTACGCTCACATAATATTTACCCTCTGCATCAATTGAAGCAATAATGGGCGGAGTATCTTTAGTATCAACTAAATCAGACTCTTCCATTTTAGGTAAATCAACTTTTACACCATGTGTAATCAGCGGTGCTGTAGCCATAAATATAATTAATAGTACCAACATTACATCAATGTAAGGTACTACATTAATTTCTGCGACCGGACGGCGCTTTTTACGCTGATACATTCGCTTGTGCCTCTATTTGTGTAGCTGCTTGACGGTGTAAAATATTAGCAAACTCTTCCATAAAGTTAATATAGTGAGACTCAAGCTTTTCAACACTGTTTGAAAAGCGGTTATAAGCAATAACGGCCGGAATTGCCGCAAATAAACCCATAGCAGTCGCAATAAGTGCCTCTGCAATACCTGGAGCTACCATTTGTAATGTAGCTTGTTTCACTTCACCAAGTGCAATAAAGGCATTCATAATACCCCACACTGTACCAAACAAACCGATGTACGGACTTATAGAACCTACTGTTGCTAAAAACGATAAGCTAGATTCAATTTTTTCAATTTCACGAGAAAGTGCAACACGCATTGAACGGTGCGTACCCTCCATAACAATACTCGCACTTTGAAATGTATTCTTTTTATGGCGAGCAAACTCTTTAAAGCCTGAAGTGAATAGTGCTTCGATACCTTGAGACTGACCGCTGCGTGATGATATTTCGTTATACAATTTGCTTAAATCAATACCAGACCAAAACTTTTGCTCAAATTTCTTAGCATTTGATAGTGCATCTGATATTGCTTTTTTACGCTGAAATATAATTGTCCACGACATTACAGACATGGCAACTAGCCCTAACATTACTAATTGAACAAGCAAACTTGCTTCTAAAATTAGGTCTAAAAAATTAAGCCCTGATCCCACGTTAAACTCCTAAGTAATTTCAAAATACGGCAAATTGATTAATTTGTATAAATATGACCGCTTACAAGGTCAAAAGTTGCATCTAGTGTATCTAGTCCATTTCAAGCTGACAACGGTATTGCTATGAATAGGCAACAAAAAACGTTAAAAAAACAGCTTTAGTTGGCATTTCCCTATGCCTCAGTATTTTATTTAATCTTTTAACTAAACTTGCTGACTACAAATATGCGTAAATATATAGGTAAAACGTCATAAAATGCGCCGTTTATTCAAAATAAGAGCATAAACACTCAAAACTTATGAGCCTGACCTTCACGTAATAGTAAAACTAATACCGAGTTACAACGGAACTCATTACTTAAGTTATAAATTTCATTGACTTATAAATTTAACGATTAATTAACGCACAAGATTCAAACAACAATAAAATTCACCGAATTAGTTTTTCTAATCTGAAAATACAAATTTTCTAGTTTGAACAAAAAAGTAAACTTACGTATTATTCTCCCATACCGAACTAGCGCACTGAATGAGATAGCTTCATTAAGCCAAGTTCTTAGTAATAGGATATTTTATCGTATTACATTGTTTTACTCTTTCTGGATAAAACCAAATTAAGTAAATCGTAGTTCCCTGGATTACTTCCTTCAACTTGTTGTTTGCCCGCATTTTTTGCGGGCTTTTTTTTGCCTGCAATTTGGTGCGCTACATACTTTATTTATAAACTAATAATTGCACTACCTATTTTACAATAAGTAATTCGGTTACTAGTTTGAATGGTACGCAGGATAGCTTCGCGAGTCTTAACGCCCTGTGAATTAACAGTTAACTATAAAGCATATAGGTATTTTGAAATAACATTTGCAACAGTGTGTTGAGGTTTTGGGTAAAATACCTGCCGTATAAATATATCAAAGCAAGGGATACCAAGTCAGTTACCTGCTGTGCAATAAACCACAGCAAGTAATGTGTATAGGCTAGTCTTTTTTAGGAAGTAAACCGAAATGATGGTATGCGCTATCAGAGACTATTCGCCCGCGTGGAGTGCGCTGAATAAATCCTTGCTGGATCAAAAATGGTTCTATCACATCTTCAATTGTTTCACGCTCTTCACCAATAGCAGNGAGCCCGACAGGGCCGCCCATAAATTTTTCAATTATGGCGAGTAAATATTTGCGATCCATATAGTCAAAACCACTTTTATCTACGTCAATCATGTCAAGCGCTTGCTTAGCTACTTCGGCGTTTACTGTACCGTCAGATTTTACCTGTGTGTAATCACGTACACGGCGTAATAAGCGGTTAGCTATACGTGGTGTACCGCGCGAACGCTGTGCAATTTCGGTTGCGCCATCGTCACACATTTCTAAACCTAGATAATGTGCAGAGCGCCCTACTATGTGCGACAAATCTTCTACAGAATAAAACTCTAATCGCTGCACAATACCAAAACGGTCACGTAGTGGCGATGTAAGCGAGCCTGCTCGGGTGGTTGCTCCAATAAGTGTAAATGCAGGTAGGTCTAATTTAATAGAACGCGCAGCTGGGCCTTCACCAATCATTATATCAAGCTGGTAGTCTTCCATTGCGGGGTAGAGTATTTCTTCAACTTGCGGGCTGAGTCTGTGTATTTCATCAATAAACAGTACATCGCCTTCCTCTAAATTTGTGAGCAGCGCAGCTAAATCGCCTGCTTTTTCAAGTACAGGGCCTGATGTTGTTTTAATACTTACGTGTAATTCGTTGGCGACAATATTTGCAAGCGTGGTTTTACCAAGCCCTGGTGGGCCAAATATTAATAAATGATCGAGCGCTTCACCACGGGTACGAGCAGCTTCAATAAAAATTTCCATTTGCTGCTTAACATGAGGCTGGCCCCTGTAGTCAGCTAAAAGTTTTGGCCTTATAGCACGATCTATAGAGTCTTCATTTGTTTTTTCAGTCGCGTCAATTAAGCGATCCGCTTCAATCATGGGTTACTCACAACATAGATTTTAAAGATTCTCTAATAAGAACCTCAGTAGACATATCGGGTTTGCTTATCGATTTTACTGCTTTTTGAGCTTGTGGCAATTTATAACCTAATGCAAGCAGTGCTGATACGGCATCATCGGCTGCGTTATTAGCTATTGTCGCATCGCTCGTTGGCTCTATTACTGCGCTGTCGCTAAATGGCGTAAATAAATCATTACCCCAATCTTTTAGTCTGTCTTTCATTTCGAGTACTAAACGCTCGGCTGTTTTTTTACCGACACCCGGTAATTTAACTAGCGACGTTGAGTCTTCGTTATTTACACAACTTACAAATTGCTTTGCCGACATGCCCGATAAAATAGCTAAGCCAAGTTTTGGCCCTACGCCATTTGCTTTTAATAGCTCTCTAAACAAGGCACGTTCAACTTTATTATTAAAACCAAATAACAGTTGAGCATCTTCACGCACTACAAAGTGAGTGTAAACAATCGCGTTTTCACCAATCTTTGGTAAATCGTAAAAACAGGTCATTGGCATTTGTACTTCGTAACCGACACCACTTACTTCGAGTAATATCTCTGGTGGCTGTTTTTCGACTAAAATACCATTTAAGCGGCCTATCATAGTTATTTCCTTAGACGTCCTCTAACGGTTTTGCTTGCGCTACCCGCTAGTTTAATTAAATTTTGTTCTGAGTGAGCGTGGCAAATCGCAATAGCGAGTGCATCAGCTGCATCGGCTT
>NZ_AUTN01000075.1:0-34914 GCF_000497955.1 Pseudoalteromonas sp. TAE56 | reverse complement strand
TTAAAGAACGTTGCGATTAAAGTTAAACTTTATCTCGCTAGGGCTGCGCATATTACGCGTTCCTATTTTTTTGTCAACACTTAAGTTTAAACTTTCTAAAAAGATTCAAACTAAGTTTCACTTAACACCCTGAGTTGTTCGTGCCTCGCTATGCGTTGGCGTTTCCCGTCTCAGTGGGGTCGCATTATAGGGAGATCCGAAAACAGATCAACCCTTTTTTGAAGAAAACTTGAAATAAAGTACTGTTCGCTGAGTATTTGAGCTAAACACGTTAAAAACACAACATAGCTAGCAAGTTATTAACAACTAAAGGCGCTTTAACTATTCTAATATCAAATATTGTATCAAACGATCTTCATGTAAAGGCTTACACCCCAAATGATCAACACGATCGCTAATGAAAGTGTTACGGCTGCAGATCCCATATCTTTGGCTCTACCTGACAATACATGCAATTCTGTACTTACTCGATCTGTTAATGCTTCAATTGCAGAGTTTAGCAATTCAACTATTAGAATAATAAGCAGTGAGCTAATTAATATTGCCCAGTGCAGTAATGATGAAGCAAGCCAAAATGAAATAGGAAATAATATAAGGCTTAATAGTAGCTCTTGTCTAAATGCGGCTTCCTCCTTAAATGCTGCTTTAAAGCCTAGGTAGGAACAATAAGTCGCTTTGAAAACGCGTTTGAGGCCTAAGCCATTTGGTTTAAGTATATCTTTCATTAAAAAACTCTATGAATGAAGGTCAAAATAAAGCCCCGCAGTGCGAGGCTTTTTATTTATGCTACACCGTATTGATCACGATAAGCTTTAACTGAGGCTAAATGTTCATCCATCGTCCCTTGAACTTCAAGGTAGCTAATAAGATCAGCTAATTTTACAATAGAAATTACTTTGGTATTAAAGTCGCGCTCAACTTCTTGAATAGCTGATAACTCGGCTTTACCTTTTTCTTGGCGATCTAATGCTATTAAAACGCCACTAAGGTCTGCACCATTTTGTGCAATAATTTCCATGGACTCACGAATAGCGGTACCTGCGGTAATTACATCATCAACTAGCATTATTTTGCCATTGAGTTCTGAGCCTACTAACGTACCACCTTCACCGTGTGCTTTTTTCTCTTTACGGTTAAAACAGTACGGTACATCTTTATCATGGTGATCTGCTAATGCAACTGCCGTTGTTGTCGCTATTGGGATACCCTTATACGCGGGACCGAATAGTACATCGTACTCTATCGCTGAATCTTCCAATGCTGCAGCATAGAAGCGACCTAAACGCGCTAAATCACGACCAGTGTTAAATAAGCCAGCATTAAAAAAGTACGGACTTGTTCGCCCTGACTTTAAAGTAAACTCACCAAACTTTAATACCTGCTTCTCTAGAGCAAATTCTATAAACTCTTTTTGATAATCTTTCATATCTAGTGGCCTACCTATTTATGCTAATGCTTGCTTTTGTACGTCAATGATTTCACGTATAGAGTGTTTGGCTAAAGTAAGTAATTCATCCAGCTCATCAAACGAGAAAGGTTCACCTTCGGCTGTACCTTGAATTTCAATAATTTTACCTGTCTCAGTTAAAATTACGTTCATATCAGTCTCAGCAGCTGAATCTTCTATATACTCTAAATCGCTAATTGCTTGACCTTTGTATATGCCTACTGAAATAGCCGCAATCATATGCTTAAGTGGGTTTGAGTTAATCATGCCTTTAGCACGCATGTGCGTTAGTGCATCAACAAGTGCAACACATGCGCCACTTATAGAAGCAGTACGTGTACCGCCATCTGCTTGGATTACATCACAGTCAATGGTGATTGTGTTTTCGCCAAGTGCTTTTAAATCAACGGCAGCACGAAGTGCACGTGCAATTAAGCGTTGAATTTCCATAGTACGACCGCCCTGCTTACCACGTGCAGCTTCACGCGCATTACGTGTATGCGTTGCTCGCGGTAACATACCGTATTCAGCATTGATCCAACCCTTACCTTGGCCTTTCATGAAACGAGGAACGCCCGATTCAACAGTCGCTGTACAAAGTACTTTGGTGTTACCAAACTCAACAAGTACTGAGCCTTCAGCATGCAAAGTATAATTACGTGTAAATGTAACAGGTCTAATTTGGTTAGGTGTTCTTTCGCTTGGACGCATTGACGATCCCCTTAATTCAGAATTTGCGACATTATAAGTGTATGTGGGTATAGATACCATGCTGATTTAAATAAATAGCTGTATGCAAAATATTCAGTGTATTAAATTTTCCCTAGAGCTTAAGCAGTGTTACGGTATAATCATCGTAATATTGTATTTATTAATTTAGGAAAATATCCATGATCCACAGTATGACAGCTTATGCGCGTCGCGAAATAAAAGGCGATTGGGGAACTGGCACTTGGGAAGTTCGTTCAGTGAACCAGCGTTACCTTGAAACATTTATTCGCGCACCAGAGCAATTTCGTGGCATGGAGCCAGTTATTCGTGAGCGTTTACGCAAACACTTACAACGCGGTAAAGTTGAGGTCTTTTTAAAGTTTGTAGCAAATCCAGCCCATGTTGGTGAGCTATCAATTAACCAAGCCCTTGCTGAGCAATTGATAAATAGCGCTAAATGGGTTCAACAACAAAGTAATGGCGATATTAATCCTGTTGATATATTGCGTTGGCCTGGTGTTATGGAAGCTGAAGAACTTGATATGGATAGCGTTAATACCGCACTAATTGTTGGTCTTGATCAAGTAATCGAAGATTTTAAATCAGCCCGTGGCGATGAAGGTGCAAACCTTGAAGAAATGATAGCAATCCGCCTTGATTCGATTTTAGAGCAAGTAGAAATTGTAGAAACGCATATGCCCGAGATTGCTAAGTGGCAACGTGAAAAGCTGGCTCAAAAGCTAGAAGACTTAACAGCAAACATTGACGAATCACGCCTTGAACAAGAACTTATTTATCTTGCTCAAAAACAAGATGTAGCCGAAGAATTAGATCGTTTAAAGTCTCACGTTAAAGAAACTAAAAAAATCCTTAAAAAAGGTGGCGCATGTGGCCGTCGCCTAGATTTTATGATGCAAGAATTTAATCGTGAAGCTAACACGCTAGCATCCAAGTCTATCAATAGTGACATCACTACTGCTGCTGTAGAGCTAAAAGTGTTGATTGAACAAATGAGAGAACAGATCCAGAATATTGAATAAGCTCCACACGAGCCTCAATAAGATTTAAAATAATTAAAAATCAACAACTTAACCAGATAAAACTCTACACGAGTCCATTAACTTCCATCTAAAACCACCACCAAGTGGTGGTTAATATGGTGGGTATGGTACACTTACTTAAAACATAAGTGGTGGGTAAAATCTTACCCACCGGTATCATGGCTATTAAAGGTGGATTATGGCTAAACTAACGGTAAAAAAAGTAGAGTCACTTATAAAAGCGGGTGGCGATAAAACACAGCGCTACGCTGATGGTGATGGCTTGTACTTGGTGGTTCCTTCTTCAGGCACAGCCAGTTGGATGCTGCGTTTTACTTCAAATAAAAAACGCCGCGAAATGACGTTAGCAAAAGTCAAAGATCTTACCCTGGCAAACGCTCGCCTTGAAGCCGCCACTAAAATGAAACAAGTGCGCGATGGTTTTGACCCATTAATACAACGAAAGCGCGCCGAGCAAGAAAGCATTAAAACAGTTAATGACTTATTTAATGACTGGTATCCCACCTTAGTAAAGCGTTTAAAATACCCTGAGATCCCAAAGCGCGTTTACACTAAAGATATTGCTCCGGTAATTGGTGATATAAAACTCGATCAAATAAGCGCGCGCGATATACGCACCACTATTAATGCCATAACAGCCGCAGGTAAACCTACAATTGCAAACGATGCACTTGGCTATTGTAAGCAATTATTCAACCATGCAATAAAACTAGACCTAATAGCAGGAAATCCAGCCTCTGCATTTACAGTGCGTGACGCAGGCGGTGTAGAGAAAAGTAAAGACAGAGCATTAACCACCAGCGAACTTAAGCAGTTTTTTGATACCGCCAAAAAAAATCCAATGAGTTTCACCCGTGACAACTACTTAGCCTGTACTTTATTAGTGTGTTTAGGGGTGCGTAAGTCTGAATTATGCGAAGCAAAGTGGGAAGAGTTTGATTTAGAAAAAGCGGTGTGGGAGCTGCCAAAAGAGCGCAGTAAAACCAATGTAGGTCTTAGTATTCCTTTGGCCCTACCGGTAGTACAGTGGTTTGAAGAGCTAAAAATGAGAAGTTGCGGTTCTGACTATGTGTTCCCTAGCCGTCGCGCCAGTAAAAATCCACATATGGGACCTGATACGCTTAATCGCGCTATCACTAAGTTATTTGGCCATGAGCCAGGTAAAAAGAAACAGCCACCAAACTTAATGGGTGATATGCCTCACTTTACTGTTCATGACTTACGCCGCACCTGTCGAACTTTACTAGCACAGCAAGGCACCCCCGGCTATGTAGCCGAGAGATGCTTAAATCATAAGTTAAAAGGGGTAGAAGGTATTTATGATAAGTACGATTACTTTGAAGAGAGAAGAGTAGCTCTTGCCAGGTTGTCGAGAGCTATTCTGCATTTGTTAAAATAGTTTGTGTTCAAACTCACAATAATTGGGAAGATACAGCCCCACTCATTGAAGAAATCATCGTAAACTAATTTAACTTTTCTGTTATTCTTGCTGTACTTGCAAGTCAGCATGTATGTATTCTAACCAAGATTTTTCATTTATCGTTCTTTGATTTATATCTACAGGAACAACTGTAACTTTGTCTTTATTGTTTGGACTAATTCTCAATCGACGTACAAGATTTCTTTTTTGTTGCTCAGCGTCACCATCAATATTTAAGCTAACCCAATATAAGTGCTTGCCTGATTCTTCTATGACTTGACGAAATAAGCCGTTAATATGACTGTCATCAATATTAAATCCATATCCAATAACAACAACTGCATCACTATTTGAATAGTCATCAAACAAGCCCACGTAGCGTCTAGACATATCAACAGATGTTAATGGCTTCAGTCCACTTTGAGTAAGAATAAATGGAACGTGTATCTGATCTTTTGGGATATCTTCAATATTCTCAACTGAAACTACAGAGTTCTTATAAGGGTTATAATAATCATTTACACCACCGTTAAGATGCTTGACATCTGGTATAGCAAAGCCTAGCTTTTCTGAAATAGACTCTACAATATTATTATAATTTGCTGTGCCTATAGCTGTTAAATCAATCCCTAGCTTTTCACAAAATACAAGATCATGGTAGTAACCATGATCAGGTAACTCTCCGGCATCAGCTAATTGACCAACTATGTATTCACGAGTAGCCCTTAAAAACACGATCATTTTGGTAAATTTTGCCCATTCTGTTTTAGGCGAATACAAATATCTAAAATGATTATCTATAAGCGACTGATAATCTAGAACTGTAGTAAATAAATTCTCTAAGATTTGTTGAGCAATGGCAGGTAAAATCTCAGATAAATCTTCACTTTCAGGATTAAATGGTCGCCTTTCATTCAGTAATAGATCTAGAGCAGTTAAACCCGCACGGCTAAATTCTATTTTAAACATTCCTGTTACATCATCAAAGATAGGAATATCATCTGGTGCCTGTTCAAATAACTCATGATTCAGCTTTGTAACCAACTCTTGTCCATGTGCACCTACCAAAAGTTGAAGAAAAGCACCTGCATATTTTTCAATATCAGTAGTATCTCCTTCTATTTTGATAGAGTCTAACATTGCAGAGTAATACTCAGAGCCAAATAACTTAACTTCTTGAGCTAATAATTTGTTCATTTTGATAGCTTGGGAATAAACCTCTTCACCTAGATCTTTACCTGTTTTAGCTTTAAATACTCTTTGAAATTTTTCTTTATCAATATTTAGGTCTTTTAGTGCTTTATCTGCTTCAGAATCAAAGTTACTCAAACGTCGAATAATTTCTTTCTTCCGATACTCAATTGAAGACTCAATCAAACTTGAGAATTCAGGCTTTCCAAAGGCGTATATTGTTCCTGTTTTATATTTATCTGGTAACCAATCAGTAACATAACTGCTCATTATATTGAGATTTTGCAATTCAGTTCTTAGGGATTTCTTGTGTTCGCCTACATCTTGTCTAAACAAATCAATCGCAAATTTACCACCGCTTGGTAAACCATACCCAACTTCAGCACCTGCACCAAAAAACAAACCTATCTTCATTAACATATTCCTTGTTTTAAATTCATTCTACATAACCCCTAAGGCCCTAAACTTCTCCATTTGAGTATTAGCCCAAAGATCATCACCGCTTACTTTTCGATATACCTTTAAATAAGCTACGGCCTTTTGTGGCTGCCTTATTTGTTCATACGCTAGTGCTAACCGTTTTAAAATTGATGGTTTTCTTGGGTATTGCTTATTCAAATTAGTCAGCAATTCTATTGCTTCATCGTACCTAGATTGCAAACCGCACACAGAGGCCTTTTTTAATATCATCTCTGGCTTGTTTAATTCACCTCTAGCTTCAATATCTTCAATTATTTTATTGGCATTTAACACATCTTTGTTTTTCAAATAAGTATTGACTGATAACTCTCTAAACTCAGTACCTAAGTTGTCATTTAAAGATACACATTCTGAATTACTACTTAATACATCAACTATTTCAAAGTACCTACCACCTCGATATAGCGCTCTTACTTGTGCTAAAAGCGCATGATAGTCTTTACTCGAATCAAATTCAGCTCTTGCGACTTGTGCTGCTTCAACATATTTTTCATCTTCAATTAATTTAAAAGCATATGAGGACCAGTCACCTTGCTCAGAGCTGTGAGCAGATAATGCGACGGCAGGCTCAAAGTTAGCCTGTGCAATACGTACAACTTTTAAGTCAGCTAACATATCGTCAATGCTTTCCCATCTATCTGACGAGTTAACGCTTAATGCTTTAAAGATAAATTCTTCAAGCTTTCTAGATACAGTCTTGTTAAGTTCACTAGGCTTTGGAAAAGGTAAGTTTCTATATACAGCACTTGGCGTATCATGTGGCGGCCTTCCGGTAACTAACTGATACATAAGCACACCTAAGCTATACATATCACCTCGAATCAATTCTAAAAAGCTCCCTTTTCTTTCTGAACAGTCAGCATATTCAGGTGCTGAGTAAAGGACAGTACCGCCATTTTGCCTGCTACGAGCATATATTTCTTCAGGTAATGCTGAACTGCCAAAGTCGGTTAATTTAACCTGATCACCACTAATCAAAATATTGTGAGGCTTTAGATCACCGTGTGATACTGGTTTTTCTAACTCAGATAAGTGTTTAACACCTACAAGAATTTGCTCATAAATTTGAAATATTTGTTTGTAGGTTTTGGCAAAACCACTTTCTCTGTCTTCTAATAGTTGTGCGAGGCTTCTACTCGGAAAGTATTCCATTTCAATACCGTACCATTCTCTTTCTGGTGGTATTCTCCCCATCCAATATATTTGAACAACATTTGCGTGTGATGGAACACCTAAGAGATCTTGTCCCTCACGTAAACTACTATCAGAGGCAGAGCAATCTTTTGGTATTTTAACAGCTACTATTTGGTTATCTTCTATCCTTTGCGCACGCCATACCCAGCCATGGGTGCCATCACCTAATTGCTCAAGTAATAAATAGCGATCACCTAGTTTCATATCACTACTAGGCATAAAATAATATTTTGATTTCGCCACTTTACCCTCTCTTAATTACATCAACTAAACGATGCGTGCCTTGCTTGTCACTTTGAAATACAAAGTTTAATACCAGTAACTGCCTAGTATCACAGCCTTCAACAAATTCGCCATTTGTTAATTTAAAACCTTGTTCAAATATTGTCTTCAAGCTTTTATTATCAGGTAATGTTTTTAAGCCATTAGTCCAATAAGCAAGAACTACAAATTCAGGGTGTAGCTGCCAACGCCTATGCGCTAGCAATAAATTTTTGACTTTATCGGTTAACTTTTTTTGATCTGAATTTGTACCTGAGTAACGCTCAAACTCTACAATTAAATTAGGTTTTTGTGTTTGTTTATCAAACCAAACAGCATCTGAGCGAACATCATGATTACTTCTTATGGCATATGTTAAAGGAGCAGGAACTTCTACAACACCGGAAAATCCAAGGTGATGCCCCAGTTCCATCCAATAACTACAACCTAAGCTGTGAATAAGCGTATCATCATCTTTTATTCCCCAATCACTCATCATGGGGAACGCGTGTTTAACGAACTCGCTATTTTCAATTGTCTTTAATACTTCTTCTTGAAGTGAGTTATTCACTAAAAGTACCCCAAACATTTAATACTTCAGGTGACTCACCACCATGTACTAAGGCTTTAGAACCAACTTTAACTAATAATGGTGCCGGTATAGAGCGACCACAAATCAAGGCTTCACCCGTTGATAAGCTAGGCAGCTCTTCTAAGTCGGCTTTACTTACCATATCTGATGCTTTAGTAATAAATCGTTGATCGTCAGGGTTCTTAAGGCGCATTGTGATCAAAGTATTACATTGCGATGTTACATCGGCATCGAGCTTTGATGGTCGTTGACTAACAATGCCAAAACCTACACCAAATTTACGACCCTCACCGGCAATTTTTTTAATGATTCTATGGCTAACTGCTTTACCACCAGCTGGAGCAAAGTTATGACCTTCTTCATAAACTAAGAAGCTTGGACGTGTTTTATCTGTTTTGCTTGAGGCTGCTCTTAATATTTCACTTGAAAGCAAACCACAAATAACTTGCTTAGCGGTATCACTTAAACCTTGTAAATCAATTACAACTAAACGACCTTTTTTATCACTTGGGCGACCAATCATTTCATAGATATCAGTTGGACCACTTAACTCAGACGAATAGAAACTTTGTGCTTCATTTAAAACGCGAGATAACTTCATTGATGCAACAGCAGCCGAGCGTCCATTTAATGCTTGCGCTTCAGCACTGCTTAAATCATCCCATTTCTTAACTTCTTCAATACCATCGCCTAAGAAGAATCTCAGCTTATTTATATCTCTAGGTTCAACAGTTTCCACAGTACGCCAGTATCGAATGGCCACATCTAATACACGTTGTTGTGGTTCAGTTAAGCCAGGTAATATTTCTGAAATATCATCCATTTCAAACTTATCAAACTGAAGTGCTAATACCTTGTTTTTATTTGCATATTTTTGACGGAAGTTATCCATTTGTGGCGTATATATCTGAATACCTGCATTTGAAGCTTGTAGCTTTTCCATCATGTGCTTAATTTCTGGTAAAGCCTTGCTGTCGCGTTCATCTTCAGTATCAAAATGATCGCCAAATTGTAAGTTACCGCCTTGTAGCGCTCTGCCATATTCACCATGGGGATCAAATACAACAACAGTACCATTATTTAACGCAACCAAACGTTCAATTATTCTGCCTACAGTGTAAGATTTACCAGAGCCTGTCATTGCTAAAATAGCCATATGCTCAGTAACTAGTTTATTAACATCTAAATACACTGGAACAGTATTCTCACCATGCTCATAACCAACCAAGTTACCAATATGTAAGCTGTTTTGTTCATTAAACTCGTAAAAGTCACTTAAGAATTGATAATCAACAGTCTCAACTTTTGAACCTGGATCAAGTGGTCTACGGGGGATCTTAATTTGGTTAGTTGTTGCATCTTTATAACCCACTAAATCAATCGTCGCGTACACATGTTCACCGGTTACTTCAGCACCAGGTAACAACTCAAGTTCAGATACGGAGTTACCAAAACCAGAGTTAAACAGCATATTAGTTCGTTGAATCGATACTATGCGGCCTAGTACATGGGTTACAGGTTCATCCTGACGCTCTTGATGTCGAATCCTAACAAACTCACCTCTTCTTCCTGAAAACGAACTGTTTAATACCATGTGTAAATTGTGCGGCTCGCCGGTATTACCCACTAATGTCCCTAAAACTTGGTGCTTCATTATAATTCTCCATCTAAATCTGATAACCAAACATCTTCAACTTCTCTTGATTTAAGTGCTGACTGAATATTCGATTTATAAAACTTCACAAATTGGTCTAATTGTTTTAATTCTTGTTGAGCCAGCTGAATTGGCAGCGGGTAAGCTCTTTGTCCACCAACAGCCATTAAACACATTAATTGACCACACAAAAAATCTAATGCTTGTGCATCCCAATCTGGCTCATCACCTGCTAATTGAACTAGGCGAATACCGGTATTGTTGCCACCTTTAAAATGAAAACCCACCAAACCATTTTCTGCTGCCTGCTTAGGCTCCATACGGTCTTGATTTTCTGCAATTCTAAAAGCAGCTGTACGTGTAAAACTGCTCAAAATACCATTAATAAAGCGCTGTTCACCAATGCTTGATAGCCCTTTTAAGTGAGACAAAATATTACCTGCTGCTTGCTGGTCAATATCTTCACTGGCTAGCAATTGAGACAGCCCATCAGCAGTTCTTAAGTCTTGTTTAGCAATGTATAAAATTGCACCAAACTTTTCAGAAGCGATACCGGCTAATATTGGTCCTTCTTTATTCCAAGGATAAAGGTTTTCTTTATGAGTTAACCAAAACTGATCAATTACCGCTAAGGTATCATCATACGTTTTACGATATTCGGTGTGTTCTGGCGCATCCTTTAAGGGAGCCATATCCCGACCAAGAAACAACGGACAATCGAGCAATATTAAATCAACAGTTTCACCATTGAGTAATCGTTGCTCAGCAAGTTGGTAGGCTTGTTTTATTTGAATTAGAGCTAATCGCTTAGACTGATTTACAAAATCAATATCATCCAGTTCTGTAGTACTATTTTGCCCTGATGTCGCCACAGCATTATCTTTTATCGTCAACTCAAGGCTCACCGCAGCACTCGCGTATAAAAAGCCACCTAACGTTTTTTGTGTAGCACTACGGGTCGCAATACCTGCAACTTTAATATTTAGCGGGTTTGGCCGTTCAATCGGTTTAACTAAACCTGCCGATACAAATAAAGGCGCTAACTGCTCTAAATCCCTTATTTGCTGTAAAAGGCGACCAACAGTGCCTGGCATATGCAACTGAGTTTGCACAGCTAATGTTTGTGCCAAACTACGATTAGTTGTACCTAAACTACTCATGGGGCCATCCTTTTTAATTCATCAGCATAAAGCTTATACGGGCTTGCCATTAAGGTATCCTCACCTAACTGGCTTAACCCCCCGTCTGTAAATAATTGGTGCGTTTCAATATCAGTTAACGCATTAATTAAACTTTCATCATTAACATTAAATAAAGCTAATTGCTTCACTCTCTCTATCAACTGTGTGCCTAACTCAAAGCTTTTGCCATAAGCACAACAAAGCAATACATGATGCGGTTCTTGTAAAATTAGTTGTTCCTTTTCACTAGTTGAATCCTGTTCGCTTACTTTAGCAATACCGGCAAAATTAAATAATGATTCAAACCATCCTTTCACTGCTTCAATTTCATCCAAACAAGTTAAAGACCAAAGCGGTAAAGACGTAACAGCAAACTGACCTGACGTAGCGTGCTGTTTAAAGAACAAGGTATTCAAAGTGCCATTTTGCCAACTATGTCCTAAAGTTCTTTCAAATTGACAAGATATGGCCTCAAAACCATATTTAACTTCATCACATAAACTTGCGGCTAAACCTTCACCTACTAGACTTTCACTTTGTAGTTGTACCTGCCAATCTAAATTGGGTGAAACTAAACCATCGTTAAATGGCGGTATCAACAGCAACTGCCGACCTGGTAACGCTATCCAATTAGTGAAGTTATCTTGTTGTTCACTTGTCAGTTTCTGCCAATTTTGGCCAAACATAAGTAATGATCCACAATCAGGAAGTGCTTCAGTATCAGCTAGTACCTCTATTGGCAAAATATCAGCGATGACACTGCCACGGCGATGAGTTGCTAATTCTCCAACTAAATAGGTATTAATAGTCAAACCGTTAAGCCCCGCCTAATCGATAGGTTTGCACAATCAGCTGTTTGTTCACTAGCTCTTGGGTTTCATCATGCGTGAAGTTAGGATCATTTCCTTCAGCTAAATCATTAACAATTACTGCCCAGCGTTCGGCGCTAACAATATGTGAATCAAGCAAAGTATCTATTTTAGATTTTACTTTGGCTTCTCTTGCGTCTAGCTCTTTTTGGGCTTGCGCTAAAGAGCCCATATTTTCTACTTCTTTAATGGTTAACGCTGGAGTTTGCGCTTCACCATTTATTTTTTGAAGAACATGCAAGGCTTGATCATAACTACCATTCTGATTTTTAAGTAATTTCTCACGATAACCAACCACATAGTTTTTCAAGGTCGCAATATCACCAGACCACTGTGTAAGTTGTTTTTTAACATCAGCTAGCAGTGGCGGTACTTGTTCTCGCAATAATTTAAACTGTCCTAATTGCAGATCAGAATTAATTCTATCTTTTAACGAATCGGCTTCATCTTGAATGTCATCAAACAAGCCAGCAACGTATTTAACTTTTTTATTGAGCTGTTCAAGCTTTGTTAAACCGTCAGGGTACATAGAAGTAAAATCAGCAGGTACATTGTCTAAAGACTGTTTAACCTCTTCCAGACCCGCAACAGCTTCATCAGCACGGGTATGTTGTTTTAAAAACTCAACTTTCAAATCCACATAACTAGAAATTACCGCACCACTTATATCCTCAAGAGGTAAGCACTGCTCACTATCAATGTTATAGCCAACCTCTTGTGCTAATTGCTCTAAACGTTTTAACGCCTGTTCTACATCTAAATTACGCAAATAGAAACCTAAAGTGCCTGCTTCAGTATGTTGTTTCTCAGGTGTTTCGCCAGGCAATGTCCCTGGCCTAATCGCACCAGCAAGAATACGAGAGATTTTATCTAACGATAAAGTGAAGATATTTTGCGGGAATGGTGGCTTGCTATCAGCATCTGACTTTATTTCAGTAATAAGCGCCGTAGTTTGAGCCGTTACTGCTTTTTCAATTTTATAAACCTGATCGGCAAACGATTTTGCTTTTGCAATACGCTTCCAAAGAGGCGAGCTATCTTGTTCAAAGTCTAAATTAGCAAATTGCTTTTGTTGCAACTCTTGCTGATAGCCTTCTGCTTGATATACCCATTCAACAGCTTTTTGATGTTCATATCTTGCTTGGCTAGTTGTTGCTAACTGGTTAGCATAATCAAACCAATCATCAATGCTCGGCAAGGCTGTTTCTTCTAATCTTTTAATTTCTGATTGAAGTGAGCTCGCCTCATTTAAATTGGCCTGTGCCATATGGGTTTTAGCGCCAACCTCTTTTTTGCCTTTAGGCGCAAATAAGGTATTAATCCTACCCTCCCCAAATAAGGTAGCAATCTCACTAACACGTTCAGGGTAATCATTTTCTAACCAATTTTCAGCTTCTTTTAGCATGCCTTCAAAAGCACTACGTTCATTTAATGAATAAACAGGGACTTTAGGCTTTGCAGGATCACTACTTTGATTAACTAATAGAGCGCTACCTAATAACAACATCCATTCTTTAAATACATCATTAGGGTTCTTTGTGTGCCAGCTGTAACCAAAAAACCAGGCTTGTTTGGCGTATTCTAAAGTGATTTTAGTACGCTTAAACAAACGCTCTTTTAATAAGCGGCATATAAAAGTAGGAAACTGTGCTTGAGCCGTTATTTCATCGGTAGAGGTAAATATTTGGCTCCACTCTTGCTCACCAAAGCCATCATTAAGTTCTTTTTGCGGCACTTTTAATTGCCTAACTAAGTCGTACAATGCGCCATCTTCAACGGTTTGTGGTGTTTGATCGTAACGGCTCAGTTTTTTCACATCGCTTCGCACAATTAAATCAGCCCAGCCATCGGCTAATAATTCCAGCTCTTTTTGCGTAAGTTTATTGCTCGCTCGTAATGGCATAGCAATTAAGCCACGCTTATGAAGACCTTGTCGCCAATGTGTGGCAGAGTCAATCAAGCTTCTATTTAATGCATCAAGGCGCTGTAAAAACTTAGAGGTTAAATCTTTACGCTCAATGGTAAAGCCTTGACAGTCTGCCAGCGGCATGCCCACTTGCTCTAAAATATGTTCTTCGTTATGGCTTAAACGATACAGCAATAAATAATCTTGTGCTTTTTGCAGTACCGGATCTGACGGATTATTAAACTTATTACCTAAATCAATAGACGAAGTCACCGCTAAAACAGGGAATTTCCCTTCATCAGTAAACTGCTTAGTCACTTGTGAACAAAGCGCTTTAAGCTCTTTTTCGTTGTTCACATAAGCTAATACTAAACGACCTTTAGGGTGTAAATGTAAAGCACGACACGTAGATAAGCCGCTGACTTCTTGCTGGTTACGGGTATGCGAGGTCGCAATGCTTACTAAGTCACAACTATTATCAAAACCCGCATCAGTCGCGTCATATTGCCAATGGCTATCTAATACTCGCATTAAACCGGTTAAACGCGACAGTTGTTTATCAGCAGCTTTATCACTTGCTTCTTTCATTACTTCAAAATGCGCATTAGCAGAATCTGGCGTTTTGAAAATAAGCGATTGTTGACTTTGTTGACGATACCTAAGGTTTAAGCGGTTTAGCATATTAACACTTGGGCCAATATGGGTTGCAGCTTGTGTTAATTGTTCTTGATCGCCAAAGTGATGCAACCATAAGGCTCTTGCTACATCTTCAGCGGCGCCATGAGGATATAATAATTGCAGCAACTGAATAAATTCGGCTCGGTTATTAGGGATCAATAACTGATTACTGCCTTCGTGAATAGCATATGTAGCTAAGTTAGCCAGTAACTGAGTTAAATCTAGCTTTTGCTCTATGCCTTCAAAGGTCCATAAGTCTGCTTTATCACGCACAAACTTGGCATTTTGCAGTGCCGGACGGCAATTATCTCTATCCCAATTAACCAAACAATAAAAGCTAGCAACGGCATCATCAAATTCATTAACCGTAGTGACCAATGCTTTAGTGTTTTCATCAACCGTTTTTAAATTTACTGGCAACTGACCATAAAGAAGTTCAAGAGCAGCATCTTTAATACCAATGTTTTCAGTTTTAATTGCTTGAATAGCACCTGAATCTAAAACGTATTCACGCACTCTTGCTGAGCTTTTCAAAACGGCATTAAACAGTTGGCCTATGCTTTTTACGGCTTCNCCGCCACTCATGGCATAAGCAGCTTCAACCACGCCTTCAATGTAATCTTGGGCTAAACGACCATCCTTTTTTAACGTGGCAACATAATCACTAACATCAGAAAAAGCATTGTGCTCTAAATCAACCAAATTAAAGCGACGTCGCAAAGAAGCCACTTCTCTAAGTTCATCACCAATAGCAGGTGAACATAAGGTAACATAACGCAGCCAAGGTAGTTTTCGGCGAGGATCTTCCTCTTTAATCGCACTACCTACAATACTTATGGCACGTCCATCAAGGCGTTTTATATCATCACTTTCTAAGCCGTAGGTGGCTGCTTCTGCGGCGGTTTCCAGCTCATCAAGTACCACTAGAATGTATTTAATTCCAAACTGGTTTAAATACTCATACGCAGCATTAACTAATCGTGTCGCTAGAAACTCATCGTCATATAAGTCTTGATCTGAATAATTCTTATCAAGCTCTAAACGGTTTGCAAGCTCTTGATAATCAAAGCCTTCAACTTCTAATCGATTAAAACATTGCTTGGCAACTTCAGCTTGAATAGAACCATCGAATTGATTTTTAGCCAATGGTTGCAGCGCCATATATAAACCGTAAGCAAACCAATTTTCATGGTTTTGGTTTTCGGTCGCTATTTGGCTATAGCGGATATACAAACTTAAATACTGTTCGCGATCTTCATCGTTTCTAAATAACTTAACTGGGTTTAAATCACCTGCGTTATCACGGCAATACCAACCTGGGCTTGCATCATTTACTTGGGCAATAAGCTCATACCCTAAACGTGATTTACCACGGCCCCACTCAGCAACCACAGAAAATACTTGAGTAAATTCATTTTCTTCTTTATCCACCAAGTGAATAAAGCTTTCAAAATCATTAAAAAATTGGCTTTGACCAACTAAAGGGTCACGCGGAGGATACGATGATAACCCATCTGATTGCCAATGATGATTGGCTATAGCGTACTGTGTTGAAGCTTCAGCAACACCCAAAGAATTATTATTACTTATATTTTTATTTGAGCTTGCGTTGTTCATTGACACTTCCTCTTTAAATCCTTTTTAAGGCTTAATTGCTGTTCTAGTGTTTTAAAATAAATCATATTTTTAGCCCTACCAATTCATTGGCCCAGCTTTGTGCCTGTTCTCGAATAGCCGCAGTAATATGCTTGCTCGGTCTGGCAAAGTTAATAGTGCCAAGTCGTGAAGTAGGAATACGAGCAAAACTGCTGTGGGTTTTATATTGCGGAATATCTTGGTTGCTGCCTTCAATAAATTGCCACACCTTGGCAGAAATCATATAGCCAATTACTGGGCTAATCGCAGCATTAAGTGCTTCAATTTGCAGTAGGTGCTTAAGCGGTGTAAGTAAATTAATATCAAGTGCATCAAGCACCCGTAAAATTAATTCAGCCAAACTGCCACAACTGACTTCATAACCTGTATTAGTCGTTACCACCACTTGAATAGTGTTTGGCTGCATAAAGTGTTTTATTTGGCTTGAGTCAATTTCTAAGGCTAAACCACCTGAAACCTGCTCGCTGCGCCACATATCTTGGGTATAAATAATTTGCGCTAATAAATAAGCCCAAGGGTTGAGCACTAGCCATTCAATGATTGCTTTATCGTTTAAATCGACACTTGGTGCTTGTACTAGGCCATAAAGGTGATAACCATTTGTTACGTGACTTTTTACATTAGCGTGCGAGATTAGTGGGAACTCAATTAAACGCTGAGCTAACCAATGAGAAGTAACATCACCCTTACCAATTGGTGGAAGTTCATTTGCTTCTGCTTTAACTTTTGTTGAATCATCTATTAGCTTAGCCGCAGTGGATAAGGCTTTTAATAATTTAGGATAACTAGCATTTTGTTCTGCCCCTTGACCAAAGGCAAAATTTTCCAGTGTTGTAAACTCAGTTGGATTAAGTGAGCCATTCTTTTTTTGTGATAATACAAAACCAGCACCGCCACCAAGGTTGGTTATTTGCTCGCTTAATACTTGAACATCATTTCTCGCAGCCGCATCATTTAACTGTGCTGCAACAATGTTAGCCCAAACAGCTTTTAACTCAGCTAGCGTTGCCAAAATCGCAGCGACAGCATCTAAGTCTGTATTAAGTGACTGTCGCAACCGCAATAACTTTTTGCTAGCAATCAGTGTTTTTTTATCTTCGCTAAATAGCCAAAGGCCAAGTTGTTGGAATACTTCAAGCTCAGGCTGATTCAAACATGCCCCTTTTTGAATAAGCGATAACAATAACTGCGCTTCTTTTTCGGTTAGAGAGGCCGTAATGCTAGCAATCATTAAACAGGCTCCTCATTAGCATCTACCGCTTGTTTAGCTTCATCCAGTAACTCATAGAGTTTGTCTAAGTCTGTAAACAGAGGTTTGCCATCGTCAGCTAAATAACCTTTGTCGGTAAGTTTGCTTAAGATTGCTCTATCTTTACTGTTATCGCCTTCTTCTAATGCCTGTTGTGCTTCAATTAACTGTGACTCAGTGACCTGGCCGTCAATTAATGCTTCGACAATTAAACTAGAGGCACTTATTAATGAACTCACAATGCGCTTTGAGTCTATATTCATTTTGTATGCTAACTCTATTTCTAACTGAACAGTTTCTGGAGGAAGCGGAATTAAGTTAGAGGCAGTTTCTGTTAGGTTCATATTTAGTTGAACAGCGCCATTGGCAATTCGGTTTGCTTGGATTCTTCCAATTTCGGAGTTAAAAAATGCACTTAAGTAATACGGGTTTAATTCACTTTTACAATCAATAGTGACTACAGCTGCATTTAAATTTGCCGTTTTGTGGTGTTCATCATTGAACACAGCAGCTCTGCCAATTGTCCCCCTTACTGAGAGTAAAACTGAATTGGGTTTAGCTTCATGGTTTTTAAGCTCTTTGTGTTTATCTACTGAAATATAAACACAATCACTTAAATCACACTCTCCATCAACTAAGTTTATTGAGCGTATCACAGGCACACCTGATGGCTTGTAGTCGTTAGTAGATACTCCCCAACCGCCAGGTCCATCTTTTATCCGATTGGTTAACTCAGACAATGATTTATATGGGTATTTTCCTTCCTGAATTTTATTTTCCGCCCAGAGTTCGACAGATCCATAATATTGAGGGTCTAGTCTATTTTCTGTTAACTCTTTATTTTTAATCTTTCTACCTAAATTGGAATTTTTAGGTTTAGTTGACTGTGAAAAAATTTGTTCTATTTTAAGTTCTAATTTTTTTTCTTCTAGTTTTGATAACCTTTTCAGTAACTCAGCAAATCGTATTTTATTACCAATATATTGTTGGACCAATAAACTAGGTGTAGGTATTAAATTTGAACCTGTCTCCGTCAAATTCATGTTGTTTTGAACGGCACCATTAGAAATCCTTGAGGACTGAAGACGACCATGCTTACAATTAAAAAACGAGACAAGATAATACGGAAGGATTCGATTTTTTTTACACCTCATCCTGACTACCGCAGCATTTAAATTTGCATATCCATAGCCTCTAGACTGAAAAACCCCACTTCTTCCAACACTCCCCCTGACAGTTAATACAACGTCACCTTTTAAAACTTCGTGAGCTTTTAACTCTTCATGCTTGTCTTCAGAAATAAATATTGCTTTTTCCAAATTGACTACTGAATCGTTAATATTTACGCCACGAATAATAGGCACTCCAGTATCAGTATAATCATTAGTAGATACCCCCCAACCACCAGGACCATCTTTTAGGTCGTAGACTAAATTTGAAAGGCTGTCATAGCCAAAACTATGACTTTTAACTTTGCGTTCGACTTCTAAAAAATGAGGAGAATAATACTCGGCATCTTGTCTATTCGTTGATAAAATTTTTGTGGAAACCCTTGATATATATCGCACTATTCACCTCTCGCATAAGCGCCAGATATAGCCGCTAGATCATTTGGTACGCCGGTAGAGTAATCTTCAATATTCTTTTTGACGATATAACCTAAGGTATCAGCCACTGCCATAAAGACATCACCTTGTTCTTGGTTGGCAAAGGCATTTTCATCCTCTTGGTGGGCATTACGCTTTTGAAGATATAAAATGCTGGTTTTTGCACCTGTTCCAGATAAAGCAAAAGTATCTGAAGGTAGAGATACCACAGCCTTTACAATCGCCTTACCACCACTAAATTTTCCTGTTTCTTCATCTTTTTTGCCCATGATGTACTCACGTATATAACGATCACCTGAATTACATAAAATGCCATCGGGTAATACCATGAGTAATCGCCCACCAGGTTTAAGAAGCTCCAAACAGCGGTCAATAAATAACACCGCCATATCAATATTACTGCTTGATAGTTTCCAGCGACCTTTATTATTAGGTTTACCGCCTAAAGCACGGCCATAAACTGTTGGTTTATATATCCAATCTTTACCTTTTGGCGCTTCATGTAAGTCTGTAGTGTATTGTTCTAATATTTCTGTAACACCTGATTTTGCTTTACCAAATGGTGGATTAGTACAAATTAGGTCAAAGCTGCCTGCTTTTAATTGTGGCGTAGTAAGAGAATTATCGGTTTTAAAAATATTGGCTTTTGGTGCGCCTAACAAAGCCATATTTACTCGGGCAAGTTTTACCATTAACGGTGCGGCATCTGCACCGACAAAACTATGCTCTAGCATGGCTTGAAAGTGTTCATCTCGGCGCACATCATCAGCGGTTTCTTTGCCTAATACTTCCATTAGGGCACGTTCGATATGGCCAAGGGCAATTGAACCAAAGCCATAACTGCCGCAAGTTGGGTCGCAATAGCGAAAGACCGGTTTGCCATCTTTACCTTTAGTATTAAGGATTTCAGGTGATTCTTCTAAAATATCGTGCATCGCCATTTGCAGCATACATTGCTTCACAGGCGCTGGTGTTAAATAAACCCCCATACCACCTTTCGACTCAAAGTTTCCTCGTAAAAACACATCAAATACACGACCTAATACATCTGCCGCTACATGGCCTAAGTTAGGGTGCTCTTTACCTGCAACAATGGCACGCTTACCTTTTGGCTTTTGGTATTCGCTGTTTAAGAAAACCCCTGGTAAATTTTGAATTAGCTTCATCAATTGCAAGTAGTTTTCTGGCTTTGCAAGGCGTAAATGGGTTTCTACATCAAAAATTGGATGCGCTTCGCCGCTATCATCCGTTACTTTATAATCTTGATGTTCTTTTAATTCATCGAACGCCACTTTAATTTGTTTCACTGCATCAGCTTTGTTTTGTTCGACATACTGCCAGTCAAAAATATCTTTAAACTGAAGCACTTTATCTTCATATTTAAACTGTTGATTTGGATGGTGAATACGGAAGGTTTCTAAAAACAGGAACTTGGCCACCTCTTCAATGATTTCGTTTTTATTACTGACGTTATCTTTGGTTTTGGTATACACGGTTTCATGGAAGTAATCTAAACCATCCATCAAACGTTGGTACATTTCTCGAGACCAATAATACGTAGGATCACGCTTAATTTGTTTGTAGTTGTTTATCTCATTAACACTTGGAATTTGGTCCACTTCCATTGGTGGAAAGTCCATTTCAAAGAACTTTTCGTTTTTACCATCGGTTACGTGGATAAATTTAGGGAATTCATGTTCATCTAATACCCCAGCAGCTTCAATGGCAGTCATTTCTACATTATCTACGCCGACTAACTGCCAATTGCCTTCTGGCAATACCCATAACATCACCCGATGAGTAGACTCACCGTTATTGTCTTTACCGTAAACTAAACTGACTTGCTGCTCTTCGCTACTAACCTTTAAATTAGCTTGTTGATCAAAACCTTTAGCAGCGTAAGCGGTGTTTTGTAAATCAAGGGTTGCGAGCACTTGAGCTTTTAAGGATCCTGATTGGTCTAACTTATCTTGCTCTGCTTTAGTAAGTTTCTTTGTTTTTGTTTCTTCAGTCATGTTTGTCTACTTATAAAATAGTTATGTTATTGCGTGATTGTTGCCAGCGTTATGATTGGCTCGTAACTTTTATGCTTTATAATTTTAAGCTCGGTAAAGAATGGCTCGGCCACCAATCACATTCATATTCGGATGATTTTTTGCAATGGCCAACAACTGTGGACCACTGGTTTTAAATTCTTTTAACTGCTGTATTAATTTATCTGTTGGCAATGGCTTATTGGCTTCTTTTAATAAAGCTTCAAGTGCCATATCCAAGGTTATTTCCACGTCACCCATAGCTATTTGGGTTTCACCACTTTCAAGTTTGGTTACGGTAAACTCAGGTAATACCGCTAAAAACAAAGCTAGTTGCTCTGGTAGCCATTCCAGCTGTTTAATTAATTTATTATGCTCTTGCATCAATTCACTAAGCATCATAGGTGCTGTGAGTTGGTGTTTAATATCGTTTAATAATTGGCTTGCTGGCATATTCATTACTCAAATAAATTTAAGTTATTAGGTTTGCTGTTATTTGAATCAACATTTTGAGCTGTGGCTAATGTATTGGCAAGCCAAGGTTCATCACTTGATTGCAACTCAAGTGGAATGGCCCCGTTATTTAGCAGCACGATATTGCCACTGGCGTCTGATTGCTGTTTAACAAACAAAGGCACCCATTGGCTTTCATTATTTTCTTTAGCCCCAGCCCAAGTACCACCTTTACCCTCATCAGCACGTACCACTAATGCAGCACTGGCAGCGGTATAAATGTATTTATTACGGGCCATAGCGTTACCAACACTAAAACCAGCTTCAGGATAAAAACTTGAGATTAACACCAGTTGTTCATTTTGTAGGTGTTTGCGCCATTTGCTTACAGTGGCCGCCTTTAAAAGACTATCTGCCATAATGCCAATAGCAGTTCCTCCTGCATTAAGCGAAGCCAGCATAGCGGTTTCATCAACACCTCTTGCGGCCCCCGATACAATGTTAATATTCTCTTGAGCGGCTTGTATTGCGACGTTTTGAGTAAACTCTTCATCAATATTGTCAATACCACGCGACCCAATGACAGCTAAACCACCTTTTTGCAGTAGTGCCTTATTACCAACACCGAAAAATACCGGCGGTGAAATATGACGAAGTTGCTTTTTAAGTAGCTGTGGGTATTCGCTGTCTTGTCTGGTGATGACCCAAACACCTGAACGTTGCCATTTCTCTAGCGCTAAGCCCATGGCTGCTTTACGGCCTAAAACCTCAGATAGGCGATCAGCGGTAATTGTGCCTTTAGGATCTTTCCATTTAGACAGCACCTCATCAAACTGGTGAAACAACGAACTAGGCGTAAAATTAAATTCATGTAGCCAACGAGCAAAACGGCCATACTCTATGGCTGTTAANTTAATGGCCGAGCCTCACCTTTTTTAGGTTTACTAAAAAAAGTTGATAGCAGTAAAACCGCTTGTGTATTTTCGTTATATAGGTTGTTTTGAGTATTCAATTTATCACTCTTTAATTTGATTTCGTTGACATAACAGCCATAGGAAATACAGGGCCACTGTTTTCACGTCTTAACAATGCCGCAATAACAGCAAATGTCCAGCCAGAATCTGACGCATCATCAATCAATAATACTGGTTCGCCTTCACGTACATTTTGAACTGCAAAAGCGCCATCAAGGTTTTTACATCGAAAATCGCTATTTTCCATGCGTTTTTGAGGTAATGTTTCTTCTACTTTTACTACAGCTTCAACACATTCTAAGCCAAGTTTTTGTGCTACAAGTTCAGCAAAATCTTTAACTAAACTTGGGAAATTTTGCGATGGCACATAAGTTACCCAAGTAGGCATAGGGTCAGGCTGCCAACGTTCGTTTATCATTTTGATACAGGCATCTGCTAATTTAGGGTCGAAAACATGGTCGCGTTTACCAGCAGCGGCTATTTCGCCCCAACCAGCTTCTCCCCAATGACATAATGCAGCGCCAGGCTCATGTTTTAAAGCGCCAAGTTTATGGCCAAAGTCATACACCGGAAACCTTTCAGCCGCTTGAGCATGTCCATTACCTACTTGTTTCTTAGGCTCAATTTCAATCATGGTATTACTCAAAAACTCGAAAGCTTGTTGTCCTAATTCTTGAGGGTATGTCGCTTCAAACGCACTATCGGGATCACAGTTTGCACATTTTCCACAAGGTGCCGCAAGAGAATCATCAAGTGCGGCGGCTAACACCTGCATAAGACACCGATCACTTATTAGGTACGACTGAATTTCTTGCCACTCACTAGTTTTTCTATTAGATAATCGTTGAATCATATCTGTCGGTAATGAGTAATTATTAATCGTACGCTTGTATAAAGAGCCTTCCTTAACTATCGGTGTTGGGTATTCAGCTAATAGAAACTTTAGCGCAGCTTCTATTTTCATAGGTGCAAAATTTAGCTGTGCTTCCAAATCAGCTTTTTTAAGGCCGTCACAACTGTCTTCTTCGAGTAGAGCGAGTAAATCACGAACTAACTCTTCTTTAGGGAACGCCTCCCTAATAAAGTAGTTTTGGATTTCTTCGTCTTCATCGCCAGACAGTAATACACCATAAGCATCATTAATACTCCGGCCCGCTCGGCCAACTTGCTGGTAATAACTTACAACTGATCCTGCACTTTGATAGTGAATGACGAAAGCTAAATCACCTTTATCAAAGCCCATACCTAAAGCTGATGTGCTAACTAATACTTTAATTTCGTTATTTAGTAGTTGTTGTTCTAGCTGCTCTCGTTTTATTGCACTTTCAGCACCAATTAGGCCTGGAATTCTGCCAGCGTAACCTTCTGCGGCAATTCCACAACTTCGAAGCCATGCTGCAACAAGAAAGGCGTCATTAATAGTTGTTGCGTAAACAATACCCGTCCCTTCAATTTGTGGAATAGTATGGGCAAGCCAAGCTAAACGCTTTGAACGTTTGTCTAGATGTATATTTTGAAGGTGAATTGATTCTCGTGTTAGTTGCCCACGCAACAAATACACCTGTTGACCTTCAACATGTAATTGTTCGACAACATCTCTAACAACTCGCTCGGTAGCTGTAGCCGTTGTGGCGAGTACTGGAGTATCGGCAATGTTCCCAAGCACTCTTGAGATCCGTCGATAATCAGGTCTAAAATCATGCCCCCAGTCTGAGATACAATGCGCTTCATCTATAACAAAAAAACCAGGGTTAGATGGTATTATAACGTTGTCTATAAACTCCTGGTTAGCCAATTGCTCAGGCGCTATGATTAATGCATCTAAATTACCGACTAAAAATTGAGCTTTGTTAACATCATTTTGTTCACGGCTTTGAGAAGAGTTAACCGTTCCGAGTGCAACACCATATTTTGCAGCTGATTCAATTTGGTTGCGCATTAAGGCCAGTAAGGGAGAAATAATAATTGTAGGGCCATGACCTTGCTCACGCATCATCTTAGTTGAGATGAAGTAAACCGAGCTCTTACCCCAACCAGTACGTTGCACACATATCAATCGGCAGCGTTGATTTACAATTGCATCAACAGACTCCCACTGATGCTCATGAAAATTAGCTGTTGGGCTTCCAACACCTTGCCTTAATAATTCCAGCGCTCTTTGCTGACTCATGGTTAAATCCTTTTAATAGTATTTAAACTCTGCAATATGAAAAGTAAATCAAGAACATTTATTTTCCTTTTGCTTTTCTATCCACACTAGCAGATCTTCTCGCTTAAAACGCCATGAACCACCTACTTTAAAGCCTGGTAGTTTACCCTCGCCAGCTAATCGATAAGCTGTTTTTTCATTAAGCTTTAGGTATTCTGCAAGCTCTTGAATTGTTAGTATTTCGTCACTCATTGATTTGTCTCTAACTGTGAACAAAAGTAGAGTATGAGAAAATTGCGGAATGGTCAATGTAACTCGCCGATTGAGCTGAACTAAAAGGCATAATGAGCGCATAAAGCACCAGGCCGTGAACGACCTGGCTCAATATACGTTTAGTTTGCTTAGTTGTAATTACTCTTCTGTGGTTTCTAGCTTGCTTAACATCCACTCTTCAACGTCGCTTTCAAGCCAAGCTTTGCGCTTACCTGATACGGTAAAGTTTTTAGGGAACTCCCCGTTACTCATTAGTTTATATATGTTGCTTTTGCACAATGTTGTTTTGTTTATTACTTGCCCTAGGCTAAGGAAATTTATCATTTTGAACCCTGTTATGTTGTTTAACTCATAACAAAGGCCGCCGTGTTATTTTTTACTTTTGTCTGCGCAATGAGCACTGCTAACTATGCCTTTTTAAAGCAACACACAAATATAACTCACTAGCTGGTGTTGCCAGCTAGTGAGTTATACCTATTACAATTGACGGTTTGCCGCTGCGAGTGCATACCTATAAGCGGCATGCTTTCCTGCAGAGCGGTTATCTGCTTTTCTTACTTCAATGTGCTTATTCGCACTAAGTTTATCCACCAGCCGCCAAAGGTCTTCATTGGTTATTGGCTTTTTATTTGCTTTTCGCCAATCTCGGCGTTTCCAGCCTGCTAACCAGTCATTAAAACCATCTACGCAATAGTCGCTACTTGAATAGATAATATCGCCATCACTGGCATGCTTTAACCCAAAAGCAAGGGCCGAAAGCTCTAGCTCCAATCTGTTGCTGGTATAACCAAAATACTCCCAGTTTTCATTTTTAATACATGCACTGTCATCCAGCGCTATAAAGCCAATACCACCTACAAAGCGATCTCTTTGTGTTTCGACTAGGGCGGCTTCTACATAAACTTCTGTATTCATTGTTTTTCCTAAAACGTAATAAGCCGATGCTTTGCGACTCCGGCTACAGGTTTAAATTGTTGATAGGCGATTAATAGCAATCGCTACATAACAAACACGGGAAAGTTATTTTTTACTTTTTAATAGCTGGATAAACACGCCCTTATGCCACTAAGTAACAGGCCTTATTGAAAACAGTTTTAGATATATTTCATTAATACGCATAGCCATACAAATTACTTAAGGAGCTTACTATGCGTATAACAAACCAAAGCAATCACCACTATCCCTTTAAAACGTCTGAGCTGAATGAGCTATTAGAACAAGCAGCAGAAGCCTTAGCTCTTAAATACAAGCGAGAAGGCACCTTTACCGATGCTGCGAATGTAAAAGAGTATTTAGCCTTAAAGCTAGGTGCGCACGAGCGTGAAGTGTTTGCAGTGATGTTTTTAGATAGCCAGCACCAGCTGATCAGTTTTGAAGAAATGTTTTTTGGCACAATCGATGCCGCGTCAGTTTACCCGCGTGAAGTGTTAAAGATGGCATTAAGCCATAATGCCGCTGCAGTGATATTTGCACATAACCATCCTTCAGGTGTTCCTGAACCTAGCCAAGCCGATAAGCGCATTACAGAACGCTTAGTAGAGGCGCTTAAGCTGGTGGATATTCGTGTGCTAGACCACATAGTGGTTGGCGAAAGCTGTGTGTCGTTTGCCGAAAAGGGGTGGATATGATGAATAGCATTACCTCGTCTTGCGCCTATGTGAGTTTACTGCCAGCACTACAGCGATACTTAGCAGCATCAATTAGTTTATGCGCTATTCCTGAAACAACGCACGCTATTGCGCTTAACTTTAAACATTCACCCTACCTTATTAATAGAACAGGCCAACACCCGCTAGAAGTGCATTTATTTAGAAGCCAACCCGATAAGCCCTGGCAAATAGCCACCATGACGAGCTTTGCCTTTATTGACAAAGATAGTGAACGTTTAGAGGTAGAGCTTTACTTTAACTTTAGGCACCAGTGGTTTTATCAACCTGACATAAAACGCTGTGAATTAAACCAACCCCACGTTATTGAGCTTTTTCACTGCTGGCAAGGCGCCCTGATAAACACGTTTAATCAACAACACTTCGATCACTTTACGGCCAAAACAATCAACCGAATTAATTTATAATACTTAGGAGCGCTCATGCCCGTTTTAAATAAACCTGCTATTACCTTTAGCCCTTCCTTTTTACCTATATCTCATAGCCTTCATACTATTTTAAACCAGGTACTTACCCTGTACCCCGATAGCTATGGCGCTAAACACATTACGATTAACTTTAGAGACAAAAGCTATAGTGCCGAAAATGGTGGCTATCATCCTGTTGAAATAGCTTTAACTAAGCTTACGGATGGCAACTATTCAATTATTTATATTACTGACTTTAGCTACTGCGGTAACGCTTACCCTGAGCTTGAAAGAGATACCGATTTTGATATTGGCAACTCAATGGTGTTTTCTCGCTACACCGGCTGGCAAAACATTCGACTACCTGACATGGCAGAGCTTTATGAGTTATGGGAGGCGAACTTTGTTGGCTATGTAGATATGGAGGTATACGACCAAATTCAAGTTGAGTTTAGCTAGCACTTTAAAAAGCACGCTTAGCATTTTAATAACAACCCCCACCAGCACAGAGCAATTTATAGCTGCTTCCCATATTGTTAAAACGGGAAGCTTTAAACCCTTATGCCATAAGGGCTCCTTGATATTCACCACTCTGTGCTACTCAAAACTCTCTTCTACAAACAAAAAAGGAAGCAGACGATGGCTGAGGTCCATGCAATAAAAAATGAAGATACTATTCGCCTGGTTGGTCACTTATTAAGTATTCGATGTAACCCGCAAATGGCAGATGTGTGGCACATAGGGTTAAACCTTGCCTTACGCATATCTGACTTACTGTCGATACGATTTGAAGATATACACAATGAGAGGCTTATTATTCGTGAACGCAAAACCGGCAAGCTGGCTAATATTCAATTAAACACGAAAGCACGTGAGCATATTGCAAAGGTTAGAGCTGAACACCCTGAGCATATTTATTTGTTTCAGTCTTACAAGTGCCAACAACTTAAAAATAAACCACCACAGCCAATAACGCGGCGTGCGGTATCGATGGCGTTTCAACAAGTAGGCCAAGAGCTGAATATTGCGTTAGGCACTCACTCAATGCGAAAAACGCGGGGCTACTTTCTCTATCAGTCTACAAAAGATATAGGCCGAGTCATGAAAATGTTACGCCACACCTCTGAGGGGGTAACGCTTCGCTATATTGGTATAACGCAAGATGAAGTTGATCAAGACTTTGTTTCTCTTGAGCTTTAAACCATTTCATTTACTAAGGGGGCGGGATAGCTAAACCCTTATAAACAATAGGCTCAACGCCTGTTTTAGTTTTATAAATATCTTACTTTAGAGCAAATAGCATGAATCTATATAACGTGATAGGACACTTTTTAATTGGCAACTTATCTAAAAGCTTAGCGCATAACCTATTTTGGAAAACCGATGGCCCTGTTAGAGGGAGCATTGTGTACTGTGACTTAGCCTTTGGTGTTGCTGAGCATTCAGGCATTTACTTAGGCAACAATCAAATTATCCATAAAAATGCCAAGGGATTAATTGAGACTGTTTCCGTGTACCAGTTTTTAGCTGGAACCAGTGCCATAACCATTTATATAAGTTGTGATGCTAATGGAACCTCTGTTGGATTTGATAATATTGCTAACGATGCTGAAACACTGCTTGGTACTCAACAAGCTTATTCTGTATTAAGTAAAAACTGTCATCAGTTTTGTAGTTACTGTATTACAGGGAATATACATACCAATACCTTTACTTTAGCCCAACTCAAACATGATGCACGTGAGTATATTAAAGCGAGTCAGTGGCGAGCATGGGATTTAACTAAACGATAAGTGAGGGGCCGCATGGCCCCTATTGTGCTTATCGAATACTGGCGCCAAAACACCGACTCCCTTCGCCATAGTGCTTTGTTTTTTCTTTTGCCAAATAGCTTACGTGTTTAAACAATTCTTCAAAGTCACCATCAAAGCTATTTGAATCACTATCAAGTCGATGGATAACAACACTTTTCGTTTCCTTATCTTTAGAGAAAAACACTAGACCAATGGCTTCGTTGTAATCAATACCCACCACACGGGCCCACGCCTCAACTATTAGTGAGCCCAAGTTATTCTTTTTATTTTTGACTGTACCTACCCAATTAAACCGGTCCTTATTCAAAAGTAGCAGCAAGTGGTAATGATCTGCTATCGATGTAGAGCGTTCTTTTACCCATACATAGCGAACTTTACATGGATGAGCTATTTCCCCAAGCCTTTGCTTTCTTCGGGTAGTGCAATCGATTTGCGATTGCAACGAGCGGATAAAGAGCTGCATGACATTACCCCACTCTTGATGCGCTTTTAACTTAGGAAACCTTAGGTCTACACGTATAGCCATTAACCGAGGGTGGTTATCTAACGCTATTTCAATCGTATTATAGATTTTATCTAAGTATGGAATACACAGTGCTCCATGGCTTGTAAGTATGGGCATTCCCCTGAAGGTATTTTTAGTAGTTAGTTTTAAGTTTTTATTTTGTTTAGAACGTTGATGGTTATGATGCACTTTAAGCCTTCCTATGTTTGATTCATAGAAAGGCTATTACTGTTATTTTTTATAGATTTATTGCTTAACGACTACAGTGGTTTTAGCTACCTAATGAGTGTAATAACTAAGAGGCGATATTGGTATATTAAACAGACAGAACATAAAACGTGCCGCAAAGCACCGTCATATATGTAAATAGTGCTTTAAAACCACTGTAAAGTTATATTACTTGTGTAACTCCCAAGAAACGCCTGCACCTTGAAAGTTAATGGTTGTTTTAGCTGTCCATTCTAGCTCGCCTTCAAATGACTTATTCGCATTCGAAACAACGAAAAAATCACCATTACTTTTAAAGCAATAAAACTGTATTTTTTTATTTAGCAAATGCATGCTTTTTTCTAGCAGGGTAATAAGCGCAAGTAAAAAGTCAGCGTATTGATTTACAGCTTCACTACAAGATGACTTAATAGCTGCATTCACTTCAGTGTTAGTTGATTGCACTAACATATAAGTAATTAATTGCTTATTTTTAAATGGAGCGCGTTCAGCAACACTCTCAGCTACTAACTCATAAAAATAGTGATACATTCGATGCGCTAATCTGTGTTTGTTTAGTGCCATCACTTCAGCTTCAAGAATAATTTTTCCCGTTTTACGATTACGCTTGTTTAGCGCTTTATTTACCTCTTCATTTATTTTTAAGCCAAACAGCCTCTCTTCTGGAAAGTTATTTATCCTTAGTAAGGCGCCACCAAAATAACGAGGGTTTAAAATTAAAACTGACTTACATTTTGGGTATAAATTTGGAGCATTGCCTCCTGCAATAAATTTTAAAATGAATCCTTCATGGAGTAACTCATCAATAAATTTACGCACCCTTGATAATGATAACCCCGTAAAGCCAGCTAACTTATTAAGGCCTATATTTGAAACCAGACCAATATCATTACTTAGCATGACTAAAGCCGCTTTCATAAATTTTCGGGCCAAGCTTTCAGCTGTTAGTTTAGTAAAATCATCATTAACGCCTAACAAGGCTTGTATGTAATTTGCTTTTTTACCGTAAAAAAATACTGGTATGCTAGGAGTGTTTTTTAACTTATAGATCTTTTCTGACGTCTTCTCCTCATTCCTCGTGACCTCTAAATAGTCATTGGTATTTAAGCGAGCAATCGCGTTTCTTACTGTCGATTCACTTAGCATTAGTGTGCTGGCTAATTTAGCAATAGACATCCCTTTCTTTTTACCTTTGTGAACCAACCAAAGCCACCGTAGGTAGATAAGCCTATCTTGAGCTTTTATCTCTTTTTTTCCTTCAAACGCATCTAGCATCACACCTCCAGTTCATACATAATACCTATTATAAGTGTAATACAACATAACTTGATTTGCATCTTATTACATGTAAAGCTTCATGTAACATAGTAGTTTTAAGGTTAGTTATGCGCACTGTTTTAAATGATGAATTTATAAAATGGATAGATTTTTCTGACGAAGAAATGACTCGTTGGACTGGGCAATATTTTAAAAAGCTAGGGTATCCACCGAAACATTTACTCACTCGTAATACAGAAAAAAGCCTACTTCAACAATTAGAAGCGTACTGCTCAGATGTTCAAAATATACTCGATAAAGAAAACACTCTTATCAGAATGAAGCGAGCTTGGGGACAATACAAAAGAAGAAAAAAAGCCAAGCACAAGCAACTGACGGTTAATATCAAGAAAGACACTTTTGCCAAGCTCACAAAAATCAAAGAGCGCAATCAGTTTACTAATATTGGACAATCTATCGATTCTTTATTTGACGGTAGCCTAGTAAGTAGGGAGATGGCACAACTAGAAAAAGCAAATATAGCGTTAAAAAGTCAGCTAGAAAAAATACAAAACCAAGCCCATTTAAAAGCTGACTTGGTCAAGATGGAAAAGAAAATTGAGTTTTTAGAAAAACAAAATGCCGTTTTAACACAGGCAATCGAAAAGCTTACAACAAGCTAATAAAGTGCATAAATTAACTTGGTCTGTAAGCTTTATTTTGGGATTTGATTAAGGCTTAGGTTTAAGATGGACCTATTGAACGGATACATAATCAATCGCTTGTTAAGCATTTATTTAGCGCTGATCTCTTTAAGAATTGCGCGTGCAGCATTTTTTCCGTTTAAAGCAAAGCCAACTTCATGACCACTTTTATCTTTAAGGATTAACAGGTTTGAATCTACCCACATATCGCGAACTACCATATCATCTGAAACTGTATTAAGCTCATTAATAGGTAGTTTATATCTGAGATTATATTCATAACCCCTCATATCCCATTCAGCCATGTAGGCACCTTTGTCTGTAATAAAAAATACACCCCATTGCTGTAGCTCTTTATTTTCATACATAGTTGTCCACTCTTTAAAGTGAACTTTTTTTGAGCCATCTTTTACTGTATCTAAAATGACAGGTTCAAAAGCAGAGGTATTTATTGGGCCGGTCGTTGTTTGCATCGGCCCAGGAGAAGCACAACCACCAATAGTTAAAATGCTTGCGATTAATAGAATAGACTTTTTGTTCAACACTCTAAACATCCTTATAGTAAACAGAGAGGTACATAGTAAAGGCTGCAATAATTTCACCAATAATTACTTTTGTAAATAATTAATCAAAAAAAACAGCACAGACCTTTATTGAAAACAAAAATAAACGCTAGCAACATTTATTGTTGATAGCGTCATGAGTTGATATTAGCACTGGCGAGACTCGTTTATTCTTGCCAGTAACCAGTTTTGAACTTCACTTTCTACCCAGGCTTTACGCTTACCCATAACAGTTATATTGCTCGGAAAGTTACCCGCTTTAATAAGGTTATAGATACTGCTTTTACACAAGCTTGTTATGCTGGTTACTTCATTCAAACGAAGAAAGCGTTCATTTTGATATTGCATAATTTCCATAGTTTTTCCTGATTATTAGTTGAACCAGGAGAATGAAATATATCTGTATTTATTTAGCTTACTGGCTAGATAAGTAGCGCTGCGTTCTCTTGCTTTCGCTGGGCGAGTGTCTCTGCAATTGCTTGTACAGTTGTTTTACTAACCGCTTGTTGTGTTGCCAAAGGTGCAAAGTTATCAATTACATCAACGACTTCTTGAATGCATTGCTGGGCCTCTTTCCAATTAGCAAAACCTGCACTTGCTGCCAACTTTTGCATTACTTTGAGTGGCGGCGTTTTTCCATGCCCTGCAAAGGCTGTTGCATGCTCATTAAAGGGATGAGGGCTAAATGTAACGTCGTAAAAGGGGGCTAGCTGCCAGTTACCATCATCCCCTTGTAAAAAGCCCCAGTTTTTACTGTGGTCATCTTGGTTAGCTGCAAATAAATTAAAAATAGCACGGCGGAACTGAAGTTGCCCTGCCGCAGGAGACTTACACAGCTGACGACTGGCTTTAATAAGATCACTATAGTCTAAGCTAGGAGTACGAAAGTCGGCATCTAATAAGCCACAGGCACTATGCATATGCAAACGCCCTGCATGATGTTCGCTATCGGCTTTATCTGCCGGTAATCTTTGCTCTTTGGGTAAATAGTCAAAACGTTTCAGTGCTAGCCAAGCCTTTGCGCCACTATTTGGTGGCGCATCAATTAACTGCCAAACCGGTGGCTGGCATTTAGCTTGCTCAGCCATTTGTAGATACACGGCTTCACATAAGCCCTCTTCATGGCCTAGTGCCAAATTCTTCGACGTAAACTTAACCAACCATGCCTCATCACCTGGCTGTGCATACGTTCGGCATTGCTTTGCGTCACCAGCTGGCATATAAACTTGTGCTTTAGGCCTTGCCCCACCTGAGCTCCCCACAGCAACCAAGGTTGCTAAAACGTGTTGGGTATTACCATCTAACTCTTCAGATAAAGATTGATCAAATAAGGTTTGTGCTTCTAACCCAAGTGTTGCTATATCAATATTTTGATGTTGTTCAGGTGAAAACTCTGAGACGGGCGTAAAAGACAATCCCCCCATCCCTTGGCTGCCAACAAAAGCTAAACGATCCATTGCTGTTACTTGCGCAGGTAAAACGCCTTGCTGGCGAAATATTCGGTCTTGGAGTAACAACCCCCAGCCATCAGGTAAACTATCACCAAAAACGCCATGGATCCCCTGGTGAGGCTCTTTAGGTGCTTGTTGAAGCTGTCCATTAGCTTTTAAAGTAAACGGTGATAGGTTTCCAAATTTACTAATGTATTCATCAAAGTATTGAAAGAATACTCCCTGGCGGTTTTGAGCTAACACGCCCACCGACACAGTCTCACCCGTTGCAAGCGTTCGTTGCACATTGAGCTTTTGAATTGATTTAAAACTCATCTTTAAGGACCTCTTCTATACTAGCGGGTAAAGCATTGCGCTCTGTGCTTACTTGGGTTAGCCGATAAAGCCTATCGAGTGAGTCAAGTGACTGCCATAAGAGTAGTAACTGGCGAAAAGAAATTTGCCCAGTGAGTTCGAATTTTTTAATGGTAGGCGCAGGCACACAACTACGCTGGGCAAGCGCTTCTCGCGATAGTTTAGCCTGCTCACGTAAACCACGAAGGTGCGCTGCAAAAGCTTGGCTAACATCAGTGTCATCTAAAAGTGAAAATTTCATACTCAACCTCATGGATACAGTAGTGTCTATTATAGTTTAAAAAATCGGTATTTAGATACAGTAATATCCATTTATTATAAGATAAGAGCATTTATGGAGAAAAGAGTATAAAGCTGGTATATTTCAAACTAGTAGATTTCTTAGTGTGTTTGTTTTAGTGAACGCCTCTATACATTAAGGATCAACCAGCTGGTGGTTAAATCGGTGGTTAACAATCAACATTACGCACAACAACACACTTCAAATATCTGATATATATAAATTAATAAATATAAATCAACATTCAGATCCAAAATATTGAATAGTTATCAGCCAATTATGGCATATTCATAACTTATAGAAACCCGGGCTTGGCTCGGGTTTTTTATTAATGCCAATAATGACATTTTGAATATTTTTACCAAGTATCTTCGCCTAATGTGAGATCCTCACCTTCAAATCACTCTATATTTTAGGCATTAAAAAACCCGAGACTAGGCTAGGGCATTTTGGTAACAATTAGCTAGGCTAATAATTACGCTTTAAACGTTACTACAACACACCTACGCCAAAAGTAAGAGCGTCACCTTCATATGACACTTTATTTTAGACATTAAAAAACCCGAGACTAAGCTCGGGCTTTTTGGTAACAATTAGCTAGGCTAATAATTACGCTTTGAACGTTACTACAACGCACCTACGCCT